>NZ_JBHILT010000011.1:0-78771 GCF_042193405.1 Bartonella sp. TT110JLCBS | reverse complement strand
TTTGCTATTCGTGAAGGTGGTCGTACTGTTGGTGCCGGTATCGTCTCTAAGATCATTGAATAAATAATGCTTGTTGAAGGGAAGTTAGAAGTTTTTTAGTTTTGAGAGTTAGGGGTATAGCTCAGTTGGTAGAGCGGCGGTCTCCAAAACCGCAGGTCGCGGGTTCAAGTCCTGCTGCCCCTGCCAAATGGGGGTGGAATTTTACATATAAGGGAGTGGATTTTGCTGCCTTTTTCGCTTTTTTTGATATGGGGCTTGTTTTTTTGTGTGTGAAACGGTATTGAATAGAAAGTAAGGAAATTGCATAAGTCTTAAAGTTGGCTTTTGCATTTTTTTCCTGTTTATTTTGTTCTATAAAACACAATAGGACTAGAGAGAGTATAGTGTGACGATGGCATCTAAAACCAATCCGATTACCTTTTTGAAGCAGGTTTATGCAGAAACAATTAAAGTGAAATGGCCTACACGTCGTGAGACGGTTATTTCTACTATTATGGTTTTGTTGGTAACTGCATTGGCTTCAGCTTTCTTTTTTATTGTGGATCAGGTTATGCATTTTGGTGTTTGGCGGGTTATTGATCTTCTGAAATATCTTTTTAGTTGAGAATGTAAGGAAGTGTGACTGTGGCAGCTCGTTGGTATATTGTTCAGGCATATTCAAATTTTGAAAAGAAAGTAGCGGAAGCTATTGATAAGGAGGCAAAGCAAAAGGGGCTTGATCATCTTTTTGAAAAGATTTTTGTTCCAACAGAGCGTGTTGTAGAGGTTCGTCGTGGACGCAAGGTTGATACTGAGCGAAAGTTTTTTCCTGGTTATGTTCTTGTTCGTGCTGAGTTAACAGATGAAGTTTATCATCTTATTAAGAATACGCCTAAAGTGACAGGTTTTTTAGGGTCGGATGCACGTCCTGTTCCCATTTCTGATCGAGAGGTTGAGCAAATTCTCAAACAAGTTCAGGAGGGGGTTGAGTCTCCAAAGTCTTCTGTATTGTTTGAGGTTGGAGAGCAAGTTCGCGTTGCTGATGGTCCTTTTGTTTCGTTTAATGGAATTGTTCAAGAGGTTGAAGAAGAGCGCTCTCGTCTTAAAGTTGAAGTGCTTATTTTTGGGCGTCCTACGCCTGTTGATTTGGAATTTGGTCAGGTTGAAAAACTCTGATTAAACTTAGAGTAGTTTTAATTACTTTAAGGAAGGAGTGGGAGGTGATTTATAGCTTTTGTCGGCTTAATGATCCGAACCACGTGACTGCAGCGGGTAACAGGCAAGGTGAATTGTCCGTATACCAGTGAAATTGAAGGCAGATTGTTATGGCAAAAAAAAGTATAGGTCAGCTTAAGTTGCAGGTTCCTGCAGGAGCTGCTACTCCATCTCCACCGATTGGTCCAGCTCTTGGGCAGCGTGGTATTAATATCATGGAATTTTGTAAGGCGTTTAATGCAGCGACACAAGAAATGGAAAAGGGAGCGCCGATTCCAGTTGTTATTACGTATTATCAAGATAAGTCTTTCACATTTTCTCTCAAGACGCCTCCTGTATCGTTCTTTTTAAAGAAGGAAGCAAAACTAAAATCTGGTTCAAAAGAGCCTGGTAAAGTTTCTGTAGGAAGCATTTCTCGCGATAAGATTCGTTCGATTGCAGAATCAAAGATGAAAGATCTTAATGCAAATGATATTGAGGCAGCAATGCGTATGGTTGAAGGTTCTGCTCGCTCGATGGGCTTGGAAGTGGTGGGCTAATATTATGGCAAAAGTAGCAAAAAGAATAAAAAATATCCGAAAAGATATTGATTTTAATGAACTTTACGCTTTAAAAGATGCCGTTTCAATGGTTAAGGAGCGTGCAGTTGCTAAGTTTGATGAAACAATCGAAATTTCAATGAACTTGGGTGTTGATCCTCGTCATGCTGATCAAATGGTTCGAGGTGTTGCTCATTTGCCTAATGGAACAGGTCGAAATATTCGTGTTGCCGTTTTTGCCCGTGGAGATAAAGCTGAGGAAGCTAAGGCAGCAGGAGCTGATATTGTGGGTGCCGAAGATTTATTTGAAAGCGTTAATAGAGGGACTATAGACTTTGATCGTTGTATTGCAACGCCAGACATGATGCCTCTCGTTGGTCGTCTTGGTAAGATTCTTGGTCCACGGAGTTTGATGCCGAATCCGAAAGTTGGTACTGTAACACTTGATGTCGCCGGTGCTGTCAAAGCTTCTAAAGGTGGTGCTGTTGAGTTTCGTGTGGAAAAAGCTGGTATTGTCCATGCTGGTATTGGTAAGGCTTCTTTTGGTGTTGAAAAAATCGTAGAAAATATAAAAGCCTTTGCAAGTGCAGTTATTAAAGCCAAACCGCAAGGTGCAAAAGGTGAATATATTAAGCGCGTTGCTGTTTCGTCGACTATGGGAATTGGTGTTAAAGTTGATCCAGCAACGGTTCGTTCAGAGTTAGTATAAAGCTGATTTATAATTTTGTTTTGGGGTATGGGAATAGCAAAATTGTATTTAAAATGCTGGTTTTGATCAGCATTTAGCTATCTAAGCTTTATAGGGCTTAGGTTGTACCGGGAGAAATTCCGGAATATCCTGTCCGAGATTGTAGGTGATGCTTTTAAGTATCTTAATCAAAAAAACCTGCATGAGACTGGGGTAAAAACTGAGAGTTAAAAGACTTAAAGGGTTTGAGCCAGGGTTGCCTTTGAACGCTGTGCGTGAAAAAGGGGACAGGATCCTCATCGGTGACATGAAGTATTTTATGTTATCAAAGGTAACCTACAGGTTTGTTTTAAGCAAATCTGTTAAATGGAGAGAGACAGTGAATAGAGCGGAAAAACGCGAATTTGTTACATGGCTTAACGAGGCTTTTCGGAAGTCTGGTTCTGTTGTTGTTGCACATTATTCCGGTCTGACAGTTTCACAGATGAATGATCTGCGTTCGAAAATGGGTGAAGCTGGCGGTGCCGTTAAAGTCGCCAAAAACCGTCTTGCTAAAATCGCTCTTCAGGGCACGGAATCTGAATCGATAGTGGGTTTGTTTACTGGACAAACACTTATTGCTTATTCAGAAGATCCAATCACAGCACCGAAAGTTGCTGTTGATTTTGCGAAAAGCAATGACAAATTTGTCATCCTTGGCGGTTCAATGGGTGCAACAAGTTTAACTGTAGATGCTGTGAAGTCATTGGCTTCATTGCCTTCATTAAACGAGTTGCGTGCAAAACTTGTGGGGATGATTTCTACCCCTGCGACCCGTATTGCACAGGTTGTTAATGCCCCTGCTGGTCAGGTTGCACGTGTCATTGGAGCATATGCTCAGGAGGATAAGGCGGCTTAAGGCTGTTTGTATTCACGTTTATGGAAGAGCTTTAATACTTTTCTGTTTTTTTGGATAAAATTTAATAATGGTTCAAATCTTTTAATTGAAGGAATTTAAAAATGGCTGATCTAGAGAAGATCGTAGAAGACCTTTCTAATCTAACCCTTTTGGAAGCCGCTGAGCTTTCTAAGTTACTTGAAGAAAAGTGGGGAGTTTCGGCTGCTGCTCCTGTAGCTGTCGCTGCTGTTGCTGGTGCTGCTGCTCCAGCTGCTGAAGAAAAAACAGAATTTGATGTTATTCTTGTTGAAGGTGGCGCACAAAAAATTAATGTTATTAAGGAAGTTCGTGCTCTTACTGGACTTGGTCTTAAAGAAGCTAAAGATCTGGTTGAAGGAGCACCCAAGCCTATTAAAGAAGGTGCTTCTAAAGAAGAGGCAGAGAAAATTAAGTCTCAACTTGAAGCTGCCGGTGCTAAAGTGGAACTTAAGTAAATTTAATTTTATCGGCGGGCATTTATGTTCGCCGATTTTCTTTCTCTTAATACAAAGAGGAAAAAGAATGAGTAAAAAACCTTTTCCAAACGGTTTCGTAACAGGAATGGGATAGTTTTGGATTACTCATCCCTTCATCATAGAGTCAAAGAGATAAATGGCTTATGTTGGTGGGAAAAGTTAATGATGCTCATTATTGAGTGTCAAGTGAACTGGTCTGCATATGCAGGTTAATGATATAAGGCTTTCAAGGTTGGTCTACCTTGAAGAGTAAAGATCAAGGAGCGACGATGGCTCAGACTCACGCAATGATGTCTCAATTCAATGGTCGTAAGCGCGTACGGAAATTTTTTGGTAAGATTCCTGAAGTAGCAGAAATGCCGAATCTTATTGAGGTTCAAAAAGCCTCATACGATCAATTTCTCATGGTTGAGGAACCGAAAGGTGGGCGACCAGATGAAGGTTTGCAAGCTGTTTTTAAATCGGTTTTTCCTATTTCAGATTTTTCCGGTACAGCTATGCTTGAGTTTGTAGGTTATGAATTTGATTTACCAAAATTTGATGTTGAAGAGTGCCGTCAACGTGATTTAACTTATGCTGCCCCATTAAAGGTCATATTGCGTTTGATTGTTTTTGATGTTGATGAGGATACTGGCTCCAAAGATATCAAAGACATTAAAGAGCAAGGCGTTTATATGGGCGATATGCCTTTAATGACGACGAATGGTACCTTTATTGTTAATGGTACGGAGCGTGTTATTGTTTCTCAGATGCATCGTTCTCCTGGTGTCTTTTTTGACCATGATAAAGGAAAGTCCCATTCATCAGGAAAGCTTCTTTTTGCTGCTCGTGTTATTCCGTATCGTGGTTCTTGGCTTGATATTGAGTTTGATGCTAAGGACATCATTTATGCGCGTATTGATCGACGGCGCAAGATTCCTGTTACTAGTCTTTTGATGGCATTAGGTATGGATGCGTCGGATATTTTATCGACGTTTTATGATAAAGTGACTTATGAGCGTGATGGAGAAGGATGGCGAGTTCCTTATTCTGTGGATCGCTTTAAAGGAATGAAGCTCATTTCTGACCTTATAGATGCAGATAGTGGTGAAGTCGTTGCGGAGGCTGGTAAAAAATTAACAGTTCGTACTGCGAAGTCTTTGGTAGAAAAAGGACTTAAAGCGGTTAAAGTTAGTGAAGATGATTTATTAGGTTGTTATCTAGCCGAAGATATCGTCAATTACGAAACAGGTGAAATCTACCTTGAAGCTGGTGATGAAATTGACGAAAAAGTATTAAAAGTTCTGCTCGATGTTAGTGCTGATCAAGTCAATATTCTTGATATTGATCACATGAATATTGGCGCTTACATCCGCAATACTTTGAAGGTGGATAAAAATGAAAGTCGGCAGGATGCGTTATTTGATATTTACCGGGTGATGCGTCCAGGTGAACCTCCAACAATCGATACAGCAGAAGCAATGTTCCATTCATTGTTTTTTGATCCAGAGCGTTATGATCTTTCAGCTGTCGGGCGTGTTAAGATGAATTTACGTATGGATCTTGATTGTCCAGACACAGTTCGCATTTTACGCCAAGAGGATATTCTTGCTGTTGTTAAGATGTTGGTTGAATTGCGTGATGGACGTGGTGAAATTGATGATATTGATAATCTTGGCAACCGTCGCGTTCGTTCCGTCGGGGAGTTGATGGAAAATCAATATCGCATTGGTCTTCTTCGTATGGAACGTGCGATAAAAGAGCGTATGTCATCGGTTGAAATTGATACAGTTATGCCACAGGATTTGATCAATGCAAAGCCTGCGGCAGCAGCAGTCCGTGAATTTTTTGGGTCTTCACAATTGTCGCAGTTTATGGATCAAACCAATCCATTGTCAGAAATTACCCATAAGCGCCGTCTTTCTGCTCTTGGTCCAGGTGGTTTGACTCGTGAACGTGCGGGTTTTGAAGTCCGTGACGTACATCCTACGCATTATGGTCGTATTTGTCCGATTGAAACACCAGAAGGCCCCAATATTGGTCTTATTAACTCCTTAGCAACATTTGCACGGGTTAATAAATATGGCTTTATTGAAAGCCCATATCGAAAAATTATTGATGGTAAAGTCACAAAAGAAGTTATTTATCTTTCAGCGATGGAAGAAGCAAAGCATTATGTAGCTCAAGCTAATTCTTCGTTAGACAGTGAAGGCCGTTTTATAGAAGAGTTTGTTGTTTGTCGTCATGCTGGTGAAGTTTTAATGGCGCCGCGTGATCATGTTGATTTGATGGATGTTTCACCCAAACAGTTGGTCTCAGTCGCAGCAGCGCTTATTCCGTTTTTGGAAAATGATGATGCGAATCGTGCGCTTATGGGATCGAACATGCAGCGTCAGGCAGTTCCTCTTGTACGCGCTGAAGCGCCATTTGTTGGGACGGGAATGGAATCCATAGTTGCGCGCGATTCAGGAGCTGCTGTGAGTGCAAAACGTAGTGGTGTTGTTGATCAAGTCGATGCTACTCGTATTGTTATCCGTGCAACGGAAGATTTAGATCCTTCAAAATCAGGCGTTGATATTTACCGCTTACAGAAATTTCAGCGTTCTAATCAGTCCACCTGTATTAATCAGCGCCCTCTTGTACATGTCGGTGATAGGGTAGAGAAAGGTGATATCATTGCAGATGGTCCATCCACGGATCTTGGTGATTTGGCTCTTGGGCGGAATGTTCTCGTAGCCTTTATGCCTTGGAATGGATACAATTATGAAGATTCTATTTTGTTATCCGAGCGCATTGTTGCTGATGATGTGTTTACTTCAATTCATATCGAGGAATTTGAAGTTGCGGCACGCGATACAAAACTTGGACCTGAGGAAATTACGCGCGACATTCCTAATGTTGCGGAAGAAGCGTTAAGAAATCTTGATGAAGCTGGCATTATTTATATTGGTGCTGAAGTTCAACCAGGTGATATTTTAGTTGGAAAGATTACCCCGAAAGGTGAAAGTCCCATGACGCCGGAAGAAAAGCTTCTGCGTGCAATTTTTGGGGAAAAGGCATCCGATGTTCGTGATACTTCTATGCGTATGCCTCCTGGGACTTTTGGTACTGTTGTTGAAGTTCGCGTTTTTAATCGCCATGGCGTGGAAAAAGATGAACGTGCGATGGCAATTGAGCGTGAAGAAATTGAGCGTTTAGCAAAAGACCGTGATGATGAACAATCGATTCTTGATCGCAATGTTTATGCGCGTCTTACCGATATGTTAACAGGTAAAGTTGCTGTAGAAGGTCCGAAGGGCTTTTCGGGTAGTAAAAAGCTTGATGGTACGGTAATGGGGCAATATCCACGATCGCAGTGGTGGCAATTTGCTATTGAGGATGAAAAGCTTCAAAATGAAATTGAAGCTTTACGCAAGCAATATGATGAATCAAAAGAAGCATTACAACGTCGCTTTATGGATAAAGTTGAAAAGGTCCAAAGAGGTGATGAAATGCCTCCTGGTGTCATGAAAATGGTGAAGGTTTTTGTGGCAGTGAAGCGCAAAATCCAACCAGGTGATAAGATGGCGGGACGGCACGGGAATAAGGGTGTTGTCTCACGTATTCTTCCTATAGAAGATATGCCATTTCTTGAAGATGGAACTCATGCTGATATCGTCTTGAATCCACTTGGTGTGCCTAGTCGTATGAACGTTGGACAAATTCTTGAGACGCACCTTGGTTGGGCATGCGCGGGGATGGGCAAGAAGATTGGTGATTTGTTAGAGTTGTATCAAGAGACTGGGGATATATTGCCGCTGCGTCAGCGTATTGAAAATCTTATGCCTGATGATAATCATAATGAACCAGTTCGTCAGTATGATAATGAAAGCCTTTACAAATTGGCATTACAGATGAAGAAAGGTGTTTCAATTGCAACGCCTGTTTTTGATGGAGCACATGAGTCTGATATTAACATGATGCTGGAAGACGCAGGCTTAGATAGTTCTGGGCAGGTTACACTTTATGATGGTCGTACTGGGGAGCCTTTTGATCGTCCAGTAACGGTGGGATATATTTACATGTTGAAATTGCATCACCTTGTTGATGATAAGATTCATGCGCGGTCTATAGGTCCCTATTCACTTGTTACGCAGCAGCCATTAGGAGGTAAGGCACAGTTTGGTGGTCAGCGTTTTGGTGAAATGGAGGTATGGGCACTTGAAGCTTATGGTGCTGCATACACTTTGCAGGAGATGCTAACAGTAAAATCAGATGATGTGGCTGGTCGAACAAAAGTCTATGAGGCAATTGTGCGTGGTGATGATACATTTGAGGCAGGGATACCCGAAAGCTTTAATGTGTTGGTGAAAGAAATGCGCTCACTTGCTCTTAATGTGGAGCTTGATGATGCGCGTGAACTTATTGCACAGCGGGCACTGTCTGATACGGCAGAATAATAATTCAAGGAGCGCACTAGAAAAAGGCTGCGCTCTTATTACTTTAAGAGGCTCAATAACCTTATTAAGGCTATACAGTTCGTTTTTAAAAGTAAATGTCTTTTAAAGAAGATCTGTAATAAAATAAATGAGATATTACAACAGGTTCTAAGAATCTTTGAAGGAGAACAGCATGAACCACGAGGTCATGAATCTTTTCAATCCTCAAGCACCAGCGCAGACATTTGACTCTATTCGTATTTCTATTGCGAGTCCTGAGAAAATTTTGTCCTGGTCGTATGGTGAGATTAAGAAGCCTGAGACGATTAATTATCGGACGTTTAAACCAGAACGTGATGGTCTTTTTTGTGCACGTATATTTGGCCCTATTAAGGATTATGAATGTCTATGTGGCAAATATAAACGCATGAAGTATAAGGGCATTATTTGTGAAAAATGTGGTGTAGAGGTTACCCTTTCGCGTGTACGTCGTGAGCGTATGGGGCATATTGAACTTGCGGCACCTGTTGCGCATATATGGTTTCTTAAATCATTACCAGGTCGTATTTCTACACTTTTAGATTTAACTTTAAAAGATATTGAGCGGGTTCTTTATTTTGAGAATTATATTGTAACCGAGCCAGGATTGACATCTCTTAAGCTCCATCAGCTTCTTTCTGAAGAAGAATATATGCTTGCTATTGATGAATTTGGAGAAGATCAGTTTACGGCTATGATTGGCGCTGAAGCTATTTACGAGCTTTTAGCTGGTATGGAGTTAGATAAAATCGCTAATGATTTGCGTCTCGAATTAGCTGACACAACTTCAGAGTTAAAGCAGAAAAAATTAATTAAACGACTTAAGATTGTTGAAAATTTTCTTGAATCTGGGAATAAGCCAGAGTGGATGATTATGAAAACAATTCCGGTTATTCCGCCGGATTTGCGTCCGTTGGTTCCACTTGATGGTGGGCGTTTTGCGACATCAGATTTGAATGATCTTTATCGACGTGTTATCAATCGTAATAACCGCTTGAAACGGTTGATTGAATTGCGTGCTCCTGGAATTATCGTGCGCAATGAAAAGCGTATGGTGCAAGAAGCTGTTGATGCATTATTTGATAATGGACGGCGTGGGCGTGTGATTACTGGAGCCAATAAACGTCCATTAAAGTCTCTTTCAGATATGTTAAAAGGTAAGCAAGGGCGTTTCCGTCAAAACTTACTTGGAAAGCGTGTTGATTACTCGGGGCGTTCTGTGATCGTGACAGGTCCTGAATTAAAATTGCATCAATGTGGTCTTCCCAAAAAAATGGCTCTTGAATTATTTAAGCCTTTTATTTATGCGCGGCTTGATGCGAAGGGATATTCCTCAACTGTAAAACAAGCAAAAAAGCTTGTTGAGAAGGAACATCCAGAAGTTTGGGATATCTTGGATGAGGTTATTCGTGAACATCCTGTTTTGCTCAATCGTGCACCAACATTGCACCGTTTGGGAATTCAAGCTTTTGAGCCTATCTTGATTGAGGGAAAAGCTATACAGCTACATCCATTGGTGTGTACTGCTTTTAATGCGGATTTTGATGGTGATCAGATGGCGGTTCATGTTCCGCTTTCTCTTGAAGCTCAACTTGAAGCCCGTGTTTTGATGATGTCGACCAATAATATTCTTCATCCAGCCAATGGGGCGCCAATTATTGTTCCTTCACAGGATATGGTTCTTGGTCTTTACTATCTTTCGATTGTTTCTGAAAAAGAACCAGGTGAGGGAATGGCTTTTTCTGATATAGGTGAGCTTCATTATGCCCTAGAAAATAAGGTTGTAACGCTTCATACGAAGATTAAAGGTCGTGTTAAGAATATCGGTAAGGATGGGAAAGAAGTTGCTAAACTTTATGATACGACACCTGGTCGTTTGATTATCGGTGAGCTTTTGCCAAGAAGTCCGGATATTTCCTTTGATATTGTCAATCAAGAAATGACGAAAAAGAATATTTCTAAAATGATTGACCATGTTTATCGGCACTGTGGACAAAAAGAGACAGTTATTTTTTGTGACCGTATTATGCAACTTGGCTTTTCTTATGCTTGTCGTGCAGGAATTTCATTCGGTAAGGATGATATGGTTATTCCTGATAGTAAGTCGCGTTTAGTTGCAGAAACAGAAGCTTTGGCTAAGGAGTATGAACAGCAATATAATGATGGTTTGATTACACAAGGTGAAAAATACAATAAGGTTGTAGATGCTTGGGGTAAATGTACAGATCGCGTTGCGGATGAAATGATGAAACGTATTCAGGCCGTCGATTTTGATCCTAAAACAGGTCGTCAACGGCCAATGAATTCGATCTATATGATGTCGCACTCTGGTGCACGTGGTTCTGCTAACCAGATGAGACAATTGGCTGGTATGCGTGGATTAATGGCAAAACCATCGGGTGAAATTATTGAAACCCCCATTATTTCAAATTTTAAAGAAGGTCTAACTGTTAATGAATACTTCAATTCCACGCATGGTGCACGTAAAGGACTCGCTGATACTGCGTTAAAAACTGCTAACTCTGGTTATCTCACACGGCGTCTTGTTGATGTTGCACAGGATGCTATTATTTCAGCAGTTGATTGTGGTACAGCAAAAGGGCTTACCATGCAGCCCATTGTTGATGCAGGACAAATTGTTGCCTCCCTTGGGCAAAGAATTCTTGGTCGTACAGCCCTTGTTGATATTCTACATCCTGTCTCTGGAGAGGTTATCCTTGAAGGTGGGGCAATGATTGAGGAAGCTGATGTTGCGAAGATTGAAGCAGCTGGAATTCAATCTGTTCAAATTCGTTCTGCTTTAACATGTGAAACACGTCTTGGTGTTTGTGCAAAATGCTATGGTCGTGATTTGGCGCGTGGAACACCTGTTAATCAGGGAGAAGCCGTTGGTGTTATTGCTGCTCAATCCATTGGTGAGCCGGGAACACAGCTTACTATGCGTACTTTCCACTTAGGAGGAACTGCGCAGGTTGTTGATTCATCGTATTTAGAGGCATCTTATGAAGGTAAGGTGGAGATTCGTAATCGTAATGTGGTTCGTAACTCTGAGGGCCAATTGGTTGTTATGGGGCGTAATATGGCTATCCTTATCAAGGATGAGTTAGGAAAAGAGCGCGTTGTACATCGTGTTAGCTATGGTGCTCATATTTTTGTTGATGATGGTGATGTGGTTAAACGTGGCCAACGTATAGCAGAATGGGATCCTTATACACGTCCAATTTTAACGGAAGTTGAAGGTTATGTAGGTTTTGAAGATATGATTGATGGTTTATCTGTCACTGAAACAGCTGATGAATCTACGGGTATTACGAAGCGTTTGGTGATTGATTGGCGCGCTAATCCACGTGGTGCGGATCTTAAACCAGCTATTATTATTCACACAGATAAAGAAGGTGAATCCATTGCTAAATTGTATAAAGGAGGTGAAGCCCGTTATATGATGTCAGCGGAGACTATTCTTTCTGTTGAGCTTGGTGCTCATGTTAAGGCGGGTGATGTTATTGCTCGTTTACCAATGGAAAGTGCCAAGACGAAAGATATTACGGGTGGTTTGCCTCGTGTGGCTGAGCTTTTTGAAGCACGTCGTCCAAAGGATCATGCGATTATTGCTGAAGTAAGTGGTACAATTCGGTTTGGCCGTGGTTATAAGAATAAACGTCGTATTATTATTGAACCAAATGATGAGACTCTTGAGGCAGTAGAATATTTGATTCCAAAAGGTAAGCTGTTTCACTTTCAAGAAGGCGATCAAATTGAAAAGGGGGATTATATTCTTGATGGGAATCCAGCACCTCATGATATCTTGGCGATTAAGGGTGTTGAAGCTTTGGCATCTTACCTTGTTAATGAGATTCAGGAGGTTTATCGTTTGCAAGGGGTTCTTATTAATGACAAGCACATTGAAGTGATTGTTCGTCAAATGTTGCAAAAAGTTGAAATTACTGAATCTGGAGATTCTGGTTATATTCCAGGTGATAATGTTGATCGTATTGAACTTGATGAAATCAATGATAATTTGATTGCAGAAGGGAAGAAACCCGCATCTGGTAATCCCATTCTTCTTGGAATTACAAAAGCTTCTCTTCAAACGCCTTCTTTCATTTCGGCGGCATCGTTTCAGGAAACAACACGTGTTCTTACTGAAGCAGCAGTTTCTGGTAAAATTGATACTTTGCAAGGACTTAAAGAGAACGTTATTGTCGGTCGTCTTATTCCAGCAGGTACGGGTGGTACGATTTCTCAAATCCGTCGTATTGCTGCAGTTCGTGATGATTTGATTGTAGATGAGCAGCGTAAGTCTAGTAATAACGAAGTGGCTAAGGCTATGTTGACAAATATGACAACTGGGGCAGTTGCTGAATAATTTAAATACAACATTACATAATATAAAAAACGTCTGAATAGAAAGTTCAGACGTTTTTTATCTTGAAATGCAGAAATTGCATATTTTCTTAAAAATATTAAAAATTATAAGGTGACAGTTATTTTAAACGTCTTTAGTAGCCTTATTGTTTTGTAATGATGCTTATCTTTTTTGTTACTTTATTTTAAAGTTTCTTAATTTCTAAAAGCAGTATAGAATTTTTCCAAAATATGTGAAACTCAAAAGTCATATTCAAGGAAAAGAGTTGATTATCTACAAATCAAATAAGATTGATTTTAAATTGTAGGAAAATTTTTGATTGATATCTTCTATAAAAAATTAAAAGGACTTATAATGAAAGATCAAGAGTCTTTTCTATAATCTAAAAAATAATTGATTCTCTACTATATAATGCTTGTATGATAAGAATGTATTTTCTTATAAATTAGAATGCAGGAAAGTAGAGATTAAGGTGCTCACTAAGTTTTATAAAAAATAGACATATTTTTTATAACAATGTGATCTATGCAGACAGAATGATAAAATGTACGAATATTATTCAATTGGAAAATTAACACGTGAGTTTTCAATAACAGCTCGAACTTTGCTATGAAGAAGAGGGGCTTCTTATCCCTTTTCGGTGTCGGAGTACACGGCTTTATGCTCAAACGGATCGTCATAAATTAAAACAAATCCTGTGTGCTAAAAGAGTTAAATTTTTGTTGTCTGAAATATCTGATATGTTGACAATGGTTGGAAACCCACCTGATGATGAGAAAAAGCTTAAGAAATTAATTGCAAAAATTCATAAAAACGAGCTGATTTAAAGCAGGTGCAGCATGATGTTGATGATCTTCTACAGAATTTAGAACGAATTGAGGAGAGTTTTTTTGAGAGCTTAGCGGAGTTGGGAGTTAGTCATTGATTATAAAATTTATTTTGTCTTCTTTTAGACAATTTTCTTTCTCTTAAAAGAGATAGGTTATACTATCTCTAAGGGGAATGTTTAACACTGCGTGAAATGTGTCAGTCATTTAAAGAAATAGAGTGTTTGAAAAAGCTGCAAAGGTATTTTCGCAGTATATTATCCTTGATAAGAAAAAACTATTTTTCATAAAGAAAGTAAAAACAATGACAGTTTCTCCTATGAGTGTTTTTCAATCTATTTTGTCACGAAAGTCAATTCGCGCTTTTACTGATCAGCCAGTTCGTTTGGAAACAATCAAAGAAATCTTAAAACTTGCAGCACGAGCACCATCTGGAACAAATATTCAGCCATGGCAAGTGATTGTGCTTACAGGAAGTGTATTACAGAAAGTAGGGCAAGAGCTTTCACAACTTGTGCTTTCAGGTGTAAAAGGAGAGCGTGAATATAGTTATTATCCACGTCAGTGGCGTGAGCCTTATATTTCAAGGCGTCGAAAAGTTGGTTTGGATCTTTATCAGAGTCTTGGAATTCAAAAAGGAGATGAAGAAAAAATACTTCATCAAAAAGCGCGAAATTTTTTATTTTTTGATGCACCTGTAGGACTCTTATTTACAATGGATCACGACATGGAAATGGGGAGTTGGCTTGATTTGGGTATGTTTATGCAGACCATTATGTTAGCTGCACGTGGATTTGGATTAGATACCTGTCCTCAAGCTGCTTTTGCTGATTATCATAAACAGATTCGTACGCTTTTATCTATTCCTTCTGATCGCCATATTATCTGTGGTATGGCACTTGGTTATCGCGATATGAGTGCTCCAGAAAACAATTTTGAGACAGAACGAGAATCGTTAGAAAAATTTGTACGTTTCATTGAAACATACCCATAAAATATTTTATACAATTAAGCATATGTTTTGAAGAACTTAGTGCATTATGAAAAATATTTCCGATAAGATTTCTCATCCTTATTGAATTTTAATATTGCATATTAACACTTATTTTACTACGTTTGGAGCATTGGGAGTGGTGACTCTAGGGGCATTGTTCGTTTTAAAGGTTGGCTAATGGAAAACACTATAGAAAGAAAGTGTTGGGTGGTAGCAAGACGAGCGACATTCGTGTTTATTGTTGTCATTTTTTTAGTTTATCTCGCAATTTGATTTTAAGCGGAAGAAACGTTATGAAAAAGCATATATGCTCAAGCTGTACTATAGTTTAAGGTGATACGTGTTTCTATCTGTTTTTGAACTTTTTAAAATTGGGATTGGTCCTTCTAGCTCACATACGATGGGACCAATGACTGCTGCTAATATGTTTTTGCAAAAGATAGGGGATTTTTCTCAGTCGTCTGATGTTCAAGTTTCTCGTATACGTGTTTATCTTTATGGTTCTTTAGCTTTCACGGGTATTGGTCATGCAACAGATAGAGCTATCATATTAGGACTTTTAGGAGAAAAAGCTTCTACTGTTGATCCTGATAGCATGGGGTTTTTGTTAGAAAAAGTTATACGTGAAAAAAAAGTGCAACCAGAAGGTCATCCCGCTTATCAGTTTGATGTGCAACGTGATCTTATTTTTGAACGAAAGGAAATCCTCCCTGGACATACGAATGGACTCGCATTTGAAGGGCTTGATACTGATGGGAATGTTCTTTTGCGGCAGATTTATTATTCTATTGGTGGTGGCTTTGTTGTAACTGAGGATGAATTAAGCCATATGAATGATAATATACAACCAGAAGCATTTGAGGTACCATATCCATTCGATTCTGCTTGTACAATGTTATCAATGGCAGAAAAATCAGGACTTTCAATTGCTGAAATGAAGCGCTTAAATGAAGAAACAAAGATAGAGCGTTCTTCTCTTGATGTAGGGCTTGATGAAATTTTTTCAGCGATGACAAATTGCATTGATAGAGGTCTTTCACAAGAAGGTGAGTTGCCTGGTGGATTGCGTGTTCTAAGGCGCGCTAAAAAGCTGCATGAAACGCTTTTGGAAAAACAAAAGAAAAATTACAATTATCCACTTTGGGCAAATGATTGGCTTTCGGTATATGCTATAGCAGTCAATGAGGAAAATGCAGCAGGTGGTCGTGTTGTTACAGCACCAACAAATGGCGCAGCTGGTGTTGTCCCAGCTGTTTTGCGTTACTATCTTCAGTTTAATGATGGCTCAGATCGAGAGGGAATACATAATTTTCTATTAACAGCAGCAGCTATTGGCGGTGTTATCAAACATAATGCCTCTATTTCCGGTGCAGAAGTTGGATGTCAAGGTGAAGTTGGAACGGCATCTTCAATGGCCGCAGCAGGGTTGACTGCAGCGTTAGGTGGAACACCAGCTCAAATTGAAAATGCGGCAGAAATTGCGCTTGAACATCACTTGGGAATGACGTGTGATCCTGTTGCAGGTCTTGTACAAGTTCCTTGTATTGAGCGTAATGCAATGGGGGCTGTTAAAGCGGTAACCGCTTCTTCTCTTGCATTATATGGTAATGGAAATCACTTTGTTTCTCTTGATGCTTGTATAGAAACAATGCGCCAGACTGGTCATGATATGAGTGAACGCTATAAGGAAACAAGTAAAGGTGGACTCGCAGTTAATGCGATATCTTGTTAAGAGCTGGAACATTTTTTCAATCCATAACTGGATTATTTGGAGAGGAATCGTATTATTTTTCTGATAAGCTTGTGTTCTTTTGTTCCTTATAAATCAAAATTCAAATTTAATTCAGCAGCATACTTGAGATAAATTTAAGACAAGTTCAGTGCTTTCTTAACGAGTCATAGTATTTGCGTGCAAGGTTGGAGAAAGAGTATTACCTATATATGTTTGATTTGTCTCTGAAATGGAAAAGCAAGTCTACTTTGGAAAAAATAAACAAGCGTCAGGAAAAATTAATGATCAATTTGCCATTATTTTTTACTAGGTTTTATGAGAACTTTAAAAGCTTACATAGAAATATCTTTTAAGTAATGGAAGATTATATCTGAGTATCCAAGGAAAATTTGTTTTAAATCTAAATGATTATGATGAGGTACGAGAGAGTTTTAAAGATTTTAATTTTTTAGAAGTGAAGATCTTTTGGACATCTGGTATGATGAAAAAAAATATCTTGAAAAGAAACATCTCTTAATCTGAAATCTATTTCACAATGGTACATATAAATAGTATAATGTAAAGTCTCTATGAATGATATAAAATGCTATCGAGCATGAACATCTTTATTTATAAAGGGAGCAAAACGAGCACTATCATTCTTTTGTCAGCTCTCAATATTATAGACAAAAACTCTTGGGACTTAAGACTCTTTATAAAAGGCTTTTTTATGTTTTTTTCACCGATAGTATTTATATTTTAAAATTGCTTTGCGTATTGGAGTTCAAAAAGCTTAGGAATTTGTACAGCGTTTATGTTGTAGGATGAATTGATGCGTTATTTAAGGGGAATTTTCTTTATTGAATTTTTACAATAATCTCTAAAGTGATAAGCTTTCATTTAATGAACCTATTCTCATTTTTTATGGAAAAATATCAAGGATAATTTTTGATATTAAATCAAAATGTAAAAAATATTTGGTATTTTTTGTGTCCTAAAAAATGGTTTGATTGGAAGCTTGAAGATCTCTAGGGATAGTTGAAAAAAACATCAGAACAATTCCTACAACTTAATAATGAAGTATGTCTATCAAAGAATTTTCTAAGGCTGTAGATAATGGTTAATAATAAAATAATTTTTTAGAGATCGTCTGTAGAATTAAATATTTGTTGCTCCTAGACGGATTTTAATAGGTACATTACCAGTTTGGCTCGCAACGCGTAAATGAATGCGTACAGGAGGCATTATGAGACGACGGTTGCGCATTGTTTGGCAAATGAGAAGATTAACAAGAGATTGTGTATCTAATGCAGTCGAATTATATTTTAAACCAGTAAGTTTTGCGGCAGCATCGTGAAGAGAACGCAATGAAAGGAGGGATGATTGCTTCAATAAAACTTCTTTTTTATGGAATGAAGCAAAAGCATTATCTGTCATAATACTATCCTTAATGCAGAATTCAAAAACTTTTAGTAGGCTACAGTATAGCAGTTAAAATTTGCTTTCTTTAATGTAGAACAAGCATCAAATGCAGCTTTTTTTGATTGAAACCCTGTAAAGCGCGCTCGGTAATAACGCTGCCCATTTTTTTCAAACAGTTGCATATGTGAAGATGCGTGCTTTAAAATGGAAAAAGCTGTATTTTTTGCTTTTAAAAGTAGAGTTTTTGCTTGTTCTTCACTAGGAAGAGAACCAATTTGGATAGCCCATCCAGCATTTTCGGACAAAGAGGCTGTTACAATTTTATGAGTCTCAACCGGTGTAGTTTTTTGAGGGTTCGGTATTGGTATAATTACCTTATTTACAGCCGTTATTGCGATATTGGAGTTTTTAGGTTGTTCTGCAAATGCTGTCAACATAGTCGAAATTCCATCGTCAAAATTACTTGAATCATCTTTAATGGTTGGTATCGGAGTATTGGCACCAGTGGGTAAGTGATAACGTACAGAAGCTATTAAACTTTCACCACTTTTCATTTGGCTTGCTTGGGGCAAATATTGATTCAATAAGCTAGCCATATGTTCGTCACGTGCAGTAGATGATTTGCCTCCCATAACAACAGCGACAATAGAGCGCCCCTCAAGACGCATCGAAGTTGCTAAATTAGAACCTGACATTTGTGTGTATCCTGTTTTAATTCCATCGACACCTTTCATTATTTTTACGAGTTTATTGTGGCTGTTAATCGTATGTCCACGAAAATTAAAACTTTTTGTTTTGAACAATTTATATTGTTTTGGAAAATGTTTACGTAAAGCTAATGACAAAGTCGCTATATCTCGTGCTGTAGAATAATTGCGCACATCCGGAAGTCCTGAAGCATTTGCAAAATGTGTATGTTTCATGCCAAGTTTACGAGCTTTTGCTGTCATCATTTGAGCGAATTTTTTTTCACTACCTCCAAGATATTCTGCAATGGCAGCAGCAACATCATTTGCAGATCTTGTAATGAGTGCTTTAGCTGCTGCTTCAGCAGAAATTGTTTGGCCTGCTTTAAACCCAATTTTTGTCGGTGGACGCATTGCTGCATAATGAGAAACAGGAATTGGTGTGTTTGGTGTCACACGACGCATCTGCATAGCTTCAAAGAGGAGGTACAATGTCATCATTTTTGTTAAAGAAGCAGGATAACGTTTCAGTGTTGCATTGGCTTGAAATAGAGTTTTTCCCGTAGTAGCATCTATAACAATAGCCGCATACTTATCAGGATAGGCCCCTTGAGGCGTGGCTGATGCCCAACAGTAAGAAAAAGCTAACATAACAAAAGAAATTGCTATTGTTTTACAGTAGCGCATAATTTTTTGATAATTAATATACACTTGCAGTATCCTATTTCTCCATTTATCCTAAAAACTTCTATAAAGCTTCCTTTTCTGTAATTTGTTGATGTATTTTAGACGAATGGTATTACTAATTTGTTTACAGAAGTTATTTTATGAGCGAGTGATTGAAGTCTAACCATAGAGGGAAAATTTTTTTCTAATACAAATAGGTATTGCAATAGTTATGAAAGAATTTAAAATTAATAAAATAATGTGCAGCATGGAAAATGATAATGGAACAGACGCTTATAATAAACTCCATACCTCATATTATGCATAATGAAAAGGGCAAAAATTGGGATGAAGGTAGGCATGGTGCGGTTATAATACCTAAGGCTAGAGAAAAACTCGAAAAACCTAAATTATGTCGAGTTTTTTTGCTTAATGATGATTACACACCTATGGATTTTGTTGTTTTCGTTTTGAAGAACTTTTTTAAAAAAAGTTTCGAAGAGGCAACGCGGATAATGTTAAATGTTCATCACAATGGGATAGGAGAATGTGGAACTTATACTTATGAAGTCGCTGAAATGAAAATATTACAAGTGAGGGAATGTGCGCGTCAAAATGAACATCCGTTACAATGTGTAATGGAATGGAAGTGAGGAGCTATGCCATCTTTTACACCTAGTCTTGAAGAGGTTTTGCATCGTGCATTAACAATTGCCACTCAAGCACGGCATGAATATGCAACATTAGAGCATCTTCTCCTTGCGCTGTTAGATGATGCCGATGCAAATTCCGTTATTCAGGCTTGCCAAGTAGATGTGGAGGAATTACGAGAGCGTTTAACCAATTATCTTTGCTCAGAGTTAGATGAACAGATTAGAGCTGATGAAGATACAAAGCCTACAGCTTTTTTCCAGCGTGTTATCCAACGTGCGGTGATTCATGCACAATCAGCTGGAAAAGATGAAGTATCGGGAGCAAATGTTCTTGTTGCAATTTTTTCTGAACGTGAAAGCCATGCAGCATATTTTCTTCAAGAGATGGGAATGACACGCTATGATGCTGTACGTTTTATTTCACAGGGTGTCACGCGTGATGATGGATTATCCATGTTACTTGAAGGACTTGAAGAACAATTAGATCAGCAGATTTCGGATAATGGTGAAAGAGGAACAAGTGCTTTAACGAATTATTGTGTTGATCTCAATTGTAAAGCACGTAATGGAAAAATTGATTTATTAATTGGCCGTGAAATAGAAATTTCACGCATGATTCAGATTTTATGTCGAAGGTCAAAAAACAATCCGCTTTTGGTTGGTGATCCTGGAGTAGGGAAAACCGCTATAATTGAGGGACTGGCAAAGCGCATTGTTGATGGGCAAGTACCTGAAGTTTTATCAAATGCAACAATATTTTCTCTTGATATGGGGGGACTTGTTGCAGGTACACGTTATCGCGGTGATTTTGAAGAACGCTTAAAGCAAGTTATTAAAGAGTTTGAGCTGTATCCAGATGCTATTTTATTTATTGATGAAATTCATACCTTAATTGGAGCAGGAGCGACATTAGGGGGAAATATGGATGCAGCAAATCTTTTGAAACCTGTATTATCTTCTGGAACTATGCGATGTATTGGTTCGACGACTTACAGAGAATATCGCAAATTCTTTGAACAAGATCGTGCTTTAGAGCGTCGTTTTCAGAAGATTGATATTAATGAACCTTCTGTTACAGATGCGATTAAGATTTTGCAGGGGATGAAGCCTTACTTTGAAGATTTTCATCAGATTAAATATACAGATCAGGCGATGAAGGCATCTGTAGAATTATCTTCACGTTATATAATTGACCGTAAGTTACCTGACAAAGCAATTGATATTATTGATGAAAGTGGCGCAGCGCAAAAGCTTTTGCCACAAAAACAACGCAAGAAGAGTATAGGTGTTAAAGAAATTGAAGCGACTGTTGCTACAATTGCAAGAATTCCACCAAAAACAGTTTCTCGGAATGATCAGAAGATACTGAGTAAGCTTGAAAGAGAACTCAAACATGTTGTTTATGGTCAAGATCAGGCAATATCCGTCTTAGTTTCATCCATAAAATTGGCGCGAGCAGGTTTACGCGAACCGGATAAACCAATAGGAAGTTATTTATTTTCAGGGCCAACAGGTGTAGGAAAAACTGAAGTTGCAAAGCAGCTTGCATCATCTTTAGGCATTGAATTATTGCGCTTTGATATGTCAGAATATATGGAACGACATACGGTAGCACGTTTAATCGGAGCTCCTCCAGGTTATATAGGGTTTGATCAAGGAGGTCTCCTTACAGATGCTGTTGATCAGAAACCTCACGCAGTTCTATTGCTAGATGAGATTGAGAAAGCGCATCCAGAGTTATTTAATATTTTATTGCAGGTAATGGATTATGGTAGATTAACAGACCATAATGGTAAGAAAATTGATTTCCGCAATGTTATTTTGATTATGACAACCAATGCTGGTGCTTCAGATATGGCAAAATCAGCTATTGGATTTGGGAAAGTGCATCGTGATGGTGAGGATATAGAAGCAATCAATCGGTTCTTTACACCAGAATTTCGTAATCGGTTAGATGCAATTATTCCATTTGCACCTTTATCTCATTTAATCATCAATCAGATAGTGCAAAAATTTATTTTTCAGCTTGAAGCACAATTAGCTGATCGGGGAATTTGTTTTGAATTAAGCCCTTCTGCAACTTTATGGCTTTCCAATAAAGGATATGATTCTCAGATGGGAGCACGCCCATTAGGGCGCGTTATACAAGAATATATTAAAAAGCCATTAGCTGATGAAATTTTATTTGGAAAGTTACGCAATGGTGGTACCGTTCGCGTATTGACACAAAAATCAAATGGCAAAAAAGAAAGCTTACACTTAGAAATTTCATCTTCCGATATATCTGTAAGTTCAAAGAAAAGTAAAATAGAAAATTTTACAAAAAAGCGTGTAGGAAAAAAAAGCACAACAACTTAAGAGTGTGTTATAAAGCTGCACGAATTTTTTTTGCATTCTCTTCAAGTATTTCTGAAGGCGTTATCATATCATTATGAGGGGTAAGCTCTATTCCCTCCATACGTGGTATAATATGAAAATGGAGGTGATAGACGGTTTGTTGACTAGCTGCTTCATTAAATTGCATGACAGTTATGCCATCTGCTTGAAAGGCTTTTTTGACAGCATTTGCAATTTTTTGAACAGCTTTAATAACAGGAAATAATGTTTCAGGATCTGCATCAAGTAAGTTTCTAGAGCCTTTTTTAGGAATGACCAGCGTATGACCTGGTGCTTGTGGCATGATATCCATAAATCCAATAACATCGTCATCTTCGTAGACACGAATAGAAGGGATTTCATTGCGAATCAATTTAGCAAAAATATTGTTATTGTCATAAGCTTGTTTCATACAAATATTTCCTTTTATTGTAAGTTTAAGATTCTAATTTAAAAACGAAAGAATGCAAGGTTTATCAGAATGTAAGACAAAGAAGTATTTTGACTTCAGTTATATTTAGAATGGTGCACTGTCTTAATGAAGGTTTAAATTTCTATGATGGCTTCAACTTCTACAGGAACATCCATAGGAAGAGAAGCAACACCAATAGCAGAACGGGCGTGTTTTCCAATTTCACCAAGGATATTGACGAATAAATTAGAAGCTCCATTAGCAACAAAAGGAATATCGGTAAAATGAGAATCTACAGCCACAAAAACAGTAATTTTGACCACACGTTTTATTTTATTTAAGTCACCCAGAGTTGCCTTGAGTTGCGCGAGAATATTGAGAGCGCAAGCTTCGGATGCTTTTTGGGCTTGTTCGGTATTCACAGTTGCACCAACTTTACCAATGGCTATTGGTTTTCCATTAATAAGAGGGAGTTGTCCAGAAATAAAGAGTTGATTGCCACTTTGTGAAGTGGTGATGTAATTGGCAAGGGGGGAGATTACTTCAGGAAGAGTGATTCCGAATTTTTCTAAGTTTTTTTCAATCATATTGGTCATAATGTTAACTCCATAGCTGCTCTATAATATATTCATTGCATAATCTATTTTTTTATTTAAGAAAATGTGTGGTTAATTGAGAAATTAGCCTTTTTTGCCTTATTGTATGATGTTATGCAACGGGGATAAAGTTCGGAAGTTGGGAATGATTAGATCATTATTTATAATAATTTTATATAGTGTTTTTTTATGTACTGCGAGAGCTGAAGAGCCCATTTTTATTGTGCCTCATCGAGCAATTTATGATTTTCATCTCGATAGCGTTTCTCATGAAATGACAATTTCTGCGATGTCAGGGCGAATGGTTTACGAGCTTACTGGTTCGGCATGCCAAGGCTATAGCACACGTTTTCGTTTCATTAGCCGTGTTCACATTGAAGATATGCCAGTACGTTTGACGGATCAACAGACGACGAGTTATGAAACAGGAGATAGCCGTACATTTCGTTTTAATATTACAGATCAAGAGGGAGAAGAGGTTGTGCATCGTGCCGAGGGGGTTGCGGAGCGTACGCAAGATGGTATTACAGTTACCTTAAAAAAGCCAAAGGAAAAAGAGTATAAGCTTGCCATGGCTGAATTTCCAATGATGCAACTAAAAAATATTATCCGCCATGCAAAAGCAGGAGATCATTTTTACAATGTTACTGTATTTGATGGGACAAATAAAGCAGATAAAGTTATAAAAGAAAGTATCGTCATAGGGGAAAAGAAGACGCTTTTATCTGATAGCGAAACGGAAAAAGTAAGAAAATTGGATGAAGAAGAGTATTGGCCTGTTACAATTTCTTATTTTGATGATGGAGAAAATAAAGATGGTTTGCCGGTTTATCGTAGCAGTTTTCTCTTACATGAGAATGGTGTCATGCGTGATCTTCATATAGATTATGGAACTTTTTCAGTGCGTGCAAAATTGAACAGTCTCGAATTCTTGGAACTTGGAAAAGATCTTAATCAATGTGAAAATGCAAATATTAAATGATTAAAGAAAATAACTTGAAAAAGAATCAAATATTAGTATGTTTGCGCTATTCCACACGCGGAGTCTGGGTGTTTGCAAATGATCTGTGAGAAAATTCTAGCAAGCATCCGCCGGTAGCAGGTCTTCCTGCTTTTTCCGCGGAGGTTGAACCGGAAAGGATAATATTTATGGCACTACCCGATTTTACTATGCACCAGCTTTTAGAAGCCGGTGTGCATTTTGGTCACCAGACTCATCGCTGGAATCCCAAAATGACTCCCTATATTTATGGTCAGCGTAATAATATCCATATTATTGACCTTGCTCAGACCGTTCCGCTTTTACACCAAGCGCTTAAACTTGTTTCAGATACTGTAGCGCGTGGTGGTCGTATTCTCTTTGTTGGTACGAAACGGCAAGCATCTGACATTATCGCAGATGCGGCGAATCGTTCCGCCCAATATTACGTTAATGCACGTTGGCTTGGCGGTATGCTCACAAACTGGAAAACGATTTCCAATTCGATCCATCGTTTGCGGAAGCTTGATAAAATTCTTGCTGCTGAAGCGCAAGGCTTTACCAAAAAGGAACGTTTAAATCTTGAACGTGATCGTGAAAAGCTTAATCGTGCGCTTGGTGGTATTAAAGATATGGGTTCTGTTCCAGATCTTATCTTTGTTATCGATACGAATAAAGAAAATATTGCACTCCAAGAAGCAAAACGTTTAGGTATTCCAGTGATTGCTATTATTGATACCAATTGTGATCCTGATGACGTAACACATCCAATACCAGGGAACGACGATGCTTCACGTGCAATTTCTCTTTATTGCGATCTTTTTGCCCGTGCTGCTCTTGATGGTATTGCACGCCAGCAAGGAGCAATGGGTATCGATTTAGGAGCTCAAGTTGATGCACCTGTGGAACCTATTTTGGAAGAAAATGCAGTTTCAGAAGTTTCTGAATAATATAAAATGCCTAATTAAGGTACTTTTATTGTCTAAAGAAGAAGTTATAGGCGTGCAGAGGGATTTTGCACGCTTTCACTGTTACAAAATAAAGAGGCAAATATGAGCATTACTGCTGCACAAGTAAAAGAACTTCGAGAACTATCTGGCGCTGGCATGATGGACTGTAAAGCCGCTCTAGCAGAGACCAATGGAGATATGGAAGCTGCTGTTGATTGGCTTCGTAAAAAAGGAATAGCTAAAGCAGATAAAAAGGCTGGTCGTACAGCAGCTGAGGGATTAATCGGAGTCGTATCAAAAGGTTCACATGCAGTTTTGATTGAGATTAATTCTGAAACAGATTTTGTTGCACGCAATGATGGATTCCAAGACATTGTGCGTAAAGTAGCAACTGCTGCCTTAGATACGCCAGGGGATGTTGAATCTGTTTCTGTTTCTCTTTATCCAGGCTCTGAGAAGACTGTAGAGCTTACAATTAAAGATGCAATTGGTACAATTGGCGAAAATATGACTTTTCGTCGTTCCGCTAAATTGTCTGTTGAGAATGGTGTTGTTGCGACTTATATACACAATAGTGTGGCTGATGGGCTTGGAAAACTTGGTGTTTTGGTTGCGATTGAAACAACAGGAAATAAAGAGGCTGCTCTTGCTTTTGGTCGGCAGGTCGCGATGCATATTGCGGCAACCAATCCATTAGCACTTACAGCACAAGATGTTGATGCTGCTGCTGTTGAGCGAGAAAAAGCAATTTTTTCAGATCAAGCGCGTCAGTCTGGAAAACCTGAAAATATCATTGAAAAAATGGTAGAAGGACGTATGCGTAAGTTTTTTGAAGAGGTTGTTTTGCTTTCTCAAGCTTTTGTTATGAATCCTGATATAACTATTGAGGCCGCTTTAAAGGATGCTGAGAAATCAATTGGTGCTCCAGCAAAAATTACAGGCTTTATTCGTTTTGCATTAGGTGAAGGTGTGGAAAAAGAGGAGTCTGATTTTGCTGCAGAGGTTGCTGCTGCTGTAAAAGGCTAGTTATTGCAAACTCTTGATCAGAGATTTAAAGTCATATCATTGGTTGTAGAATCTCTGAGGGGAATAATGTAATTGTTGAGAGGGCGTCACGTGAAAAAAGTGGTGCCCTTCGTGATGTCAAAAGCAAAAAGTAAATGGGCTTTTGGGGAGATTATTAATGGCATTAGCACTTCCGTATAAACGTATTCTTTTAAAGGCTTCTGGTGAAGCTCTTATGGGAGGGCAGAATTTTGGCATTGATGTTTCTGTTGTAGACCGTATTGCCGCTGATATTGCAGAAGTGCGCACAATGGGGATAGAAGTTGCTGTTGTTATCGGTGGGGGAAATATTTTTCGTGGCGTTGCTGTTGCTTCGCATGGTGGGGACCGAGTGACAGGTGATCATATGGGAATGCTTGCAACTGCTATTAACTCTTTAGCATTGCGAACATCTTTGACAAAATTAGGGGTTGAAACTGTTGTACTCTCTGCGATTGCTATGCCACAAATTTGTGAAAGTTTCTCGCAACGTAAAGCAATAGCTTATATGAATCAGGGAAAAGTTGTTATTTTTGCAGGTGGTACAGGAAATCCATTTTTTACCACTGATTCTGCTGCTACTTTACGTGCAGCAGAAATTGGTGCAGATGTCCTTCTTAAAGGAACACAAGTTGATGGTATTTATTCAGCAGATCCAAAAATAGACCCTACGGCTAAGCGTTTTGACCAATTAACACATGTTGAAGTTTTGCAATGGGGATTATCTGTTATGGATTCAACGGCGGTCACTTTAGCACGTGAGAACAATGTACCGATTATTGTGTACTCCATTCATGAAAAAGGCGGTTTGGCTAAGGTCTTGAATGGAACAGGACGCTTTACAATAGTATCGGAATAAGGGTAAGCTTCAAAGGACAATTGAAGGAGACAGAAATATGAATGTTACATCGATTATGGATGATCTGAAACGTCGCATGGATGGTGCCATTACGGCTTTTAAACATGAATTAGGTGGTTTACGGACTGGACGTGCATCGGCCAGTTTATTAGAGCCGTTGACCGTTGAATCTTATGGTTCTGTTGTGCATATAAATCAGGTTGCTAATATTTCTGTTCCTGAACCTCGGATGCTTTCTGTTTCTGTATGGGATAAAACGATGGTCGGAGCTGTAGAGCGCGCTATTCGCGATTCTGGTCTTGGTTTAAATCCCATAACTGATGGTACGAATCTACGTATTCCTTTGCCTGAATTGAATGAAGAGCGCCGTAAAGAACTTGTAAAAATTGCGCATCACTATGCAGAGCAAGCGCGTGTTGCTACACGTCATGTTCGTCGGGATGGTCTGGACAATTTGAAAAAGTTAGAAAAAGATGGTGAAATTGGACAAGATGAAGCCCATAGTTTGTCTGAAAAAGTTCAAAAACTCACGGATGAAACTATTGCTGATATTGATAAAATTTTAGCCGTAAAAGAATCTGAAATTATGCACGTTTAAGACGGTTTTGTCGCTAGAAAAAAGGATATTATACTCCCAGCCTGTAAATTATTTCTAGGGATAATAGGAGGGGGTGCTCTGTGATAGCAAGGTGTGATGCAGGAAGGTGTTTTATCATTTTGATATGGGAGAGATTGATTTGAAAGTGCAGATGTTTTTATTTTTTTATCTGCGTGATAAATTATGCCCTTTGCTGAAGGACACTATTTAACAGCATAGTGTGGGCTTTTAGTTGAGTTCGTCTTTGTTAAACTGCATAATATAAAGTATTATTAGAAATTATTCAAAGATTCTAAGATAAAGGTTGCGGAAAGAATATAACGCAAAAAAATACGCCTAATATTTCTCATTATAAAACATGTGGGTATAATCGATCAAGCAGATGTTGTGTGGCGTAATTTGTTTTTTAATGACAAATAGTTGATAGAAAAGTGTTTTTATACGAAACCTGTATTAGTTAATTTGTATGGGGCATAGGTGGCTGCTTTTTCATTTTATATTTGAGAAAATATTAAAAAATATTTTAGGATTAATCTTGACAGAGATTTTTGAAGCTGTTTTCATTGATTATTAGTTTCATAAGCGCTATCTTAGTAGACTGAATTATTTATGATAAATTATAAGAGAAATTATACAGGTATGATATAAAAATACTGCGTAGGAGAGTTTTTCTTGCGTTAATTTTTAGAGCTTGTATTTTCTATTTTTATTGTTTGGATGTTGTTTTGTCTAATTTGGTTTATCGTATTCTGACAGCTTTTGTTTTTGGCGTTATTGCGTTGTATCTAACATGGTTGGGAGGAAACTTCTTTTTTTTATTTGTATGGTGTATTGGCGGTTTTGTTCTTTATGAGTGGATGAGTATTACTAAAGAAAAATGGTGTGTTTTACAAAAAATATTAGCAAGTATTTTTTATTTGATCTTTGGCTTTTTTTTAGTGTTGAGTGTATCTGCTTCATTAATTTTTTGTGTTTTAATCGTTTTGGCTACGGTGTTGGCTATCATATCTATAAAGAAGAGTGGTTGGGTTTTTTGTGGTTTTTTATATGCATCTTTTCCTGTTGTTGCTTTATGCTTTCTGCGGGATCATGAAATGTTGGGGTTCCAAGTTGTTATTTTCTTATTTACGATAGTGTGGGGAACAGATATTGGTGGTTATTTTATCGGACGTGCATTAGGGGGGCCTAAATTAGCACCACAATTTTCTCCTAATAAAACATGGTCAGGAGCACTTGGTGGTACATTTGTCGGAGTTTTCGGTGGTATATGGGTTGCTTTTGGATTTTTTGATATAAATTTAGCAAGTTTTTTTGTGCCGCTCCTTACACTTGTTTTATCAATTGTTTCACAATTGAGTGATTTAGGGCAATCATGGCTCAAAAGACGGTTTTCTGTTAAAGATTCTAGCTCTTTATTGCCTGGACATGGTGGTTTTATGGATCGTATAGACGGATTGGTAGGGGCGGCTTTTCTTCTTTATTTAATTGGTTCATTTATGTCTGATATGGATGCGCCTTTTAATCTTTTTAGTATGATCTAATTGGGAGAAGATAGTTTGGAACTTTTAAATCATATCGTCACTATGGGTGATTTTCTTTTAAGAAGTTTGAGTATTCTTTTCATCATTATGATTATCATTTTTGTGCACGAATTTGGGCATTATCTCATTGGTCGGTGGTGTGGTATTAAGGCGTTAGTTTTTTCGCTTGGATTTGGACCAGAGATAGCGAGTTATACAGATAAGCGTGGCACGAAGTGGCGTTTAGCACTTATCCCCTTAGGAGGTTATGTAAAATTTGTTGGGGATGAGGAGAAAATCGATACGGTATCATCCCAATCATCTCTGATTGTTGATGGTTCATTTGCGAGTGCGCATGCTTGGAAAAAAGCAGCAACTGTTTTTGCTGGTCCCCTTTTCAATGCCCTTTTTACTGTTGTTATTCTAACATTTTTTTTCTTTATCTATGGTCGTGTAGCCATTGAGCCCGTTGTTGGTTCTTTGGTAAAAGATAGCCCTGCTCTTCAATCTGGTTTGGAATTAGGTGATCGTTTTGTTGAAATGGATGGACGACGGGTTGAAAGTTTTGAAGATTTGATGAACTATGTGACTTTTCACGGAAGAGAACCCATAGAGTTTAAAATAGAGCGCATGGGGCGAGTCTTTACAACAATGATTACCCCGAAAGTCGTTGAGCGAGATGATGGATTTGGTAATCGAACCCGAAGTGCTATGATAGGTGTAGGCGTTCCTGTTGATTTAAATAATCCTGCACGTTTAGATCCAACTTATATAAAACATATTCGCTATGGTTTTGTAACAGCTATAAGAGAAGCGTCAGACCGTACTGTGTTTATCGCCACTCAAACCGTTCTTTTTATGAGTCGTTTAATAGGAGGAAAAGAGGATCATTGTCGACTAAGTGGACCTTCTAAAACCGTTAAAATTGCTTGGAAAGTGAGCGAGACAGGTTTTATCTCTTTGTTGAACTTGGCAGCTTTTCTTTCAATAAGTGTTGGGCTTATTAATCTTTTTCCGATTCTACCGCTTGATGGTGGGCATCTTTTATTGCATGTCATTGAAGTCATTACTGGGAGGCAAATATCTGCTAAAATTCAGGGAATCATTTTTCGTTTAGGTTTTTCCATTCTTCTCCTTTTTATGATCTTTGTCTTTTTTAATGATTATTTTTGTTGGTTTAGCTAATTAAATTATGGAAAACGCTTTATAAATTGAGTAATAATAGCAAAAATAAATTGAAGGTTGTTTACCATGTCTACAAAATGTTGTGGCGTTGTACATTATAATGAGTAATTAAGGAATAAAAAGTCTCGCTGTAAAAAGGTTGTTATGGCAGTTAGCTTTTTAAGGCATCATGTCCAAGGAACAAGAGTAAGGTAAAAAAGCCAATGACTACGAATTCAAAGTTTTTAAATGCAGCATCTGTATTGGTGTTAAAGATGGGGTTGCTTGCCCCAGCAACGGTTTTTATGTCACTTGCTGCGGTCGGAGAAATACAAGCGTCTGTAGTCCGATCTATTGAAGTTCGTGGGAATAAGTTTGTAAGTTCTCAGGCGATTCGAGACAATATGGGGATTAAGGTTGGGCAAGGTGTTTCCAGTGGTGATGTTGATAGTGCTGTGAAGAACCTTTTCGAATTGGGTTTATTTTATGATGTTAAAATAAATCCGGTGGGTGATAAATTGGTTGTATTCGTAAAAGAATACGAGGTTGTCAATCAAATATTGTTTCAAGGAAATAAATCTTTTAAAGACCCAGATCTTAAGCGGTTTATTTCTTTAAAACCGAATGAGCCTTTTAATTCTGCTAAGCTTTCTGCTGATATAAATACAATTCGTGAAGCTTATAAAACTCTTGGTCGTAATAATATCACTGTTAATGTTCAAACGATTAACCTCGGAAAAGGGCGGGTTAATGTGGTATTTAATGTTGTTGAAGGGAAAAAAACAAAGATTGGTGATATCACTTTTAAGGGAAATAATGTCTTTGGAAGTCGCCGTTTGCGTGATGTGATTTCAACAAAAACTTCAGGAATTTTTTCGAAGTTGTTGGGAGGTGATGTTTATAGTGAAGAGCGCCTCGCTGTTGATGAAGAAGCTTTACGTCGCTTTTATTATAACCGTGGTTATGCAGATTTTCGTGTAGTCTCTTCTAAAGCAACTTTTGATGCGGCAAGCAATACGTATAAAATTTCTTTCGTTCTTGATGAGGGTGCGCTCTATAAAATTAGCGATATTCAGGTTGAAAGTGATGTTGATGGAATTGATGTTCAATCTGTAAAAAGGGTGCTTAAAACCCAGCCAGGTAATGTTTATAGTGCAGAGGATATTGAACAGTCTGTTGCAACTATTAATAACAAAGTTGCTGATTCGGGATATGCTTTTGCTAAAGTTGAACCGCGGGGAAATCGTAATTTAGCAAATCATACAATTTCAATTTTATATAATATTGAACAAGGTACACGTGCTTATATTCAACGTATTGATATACGTGGCAATGAGAAAACGCGTGATTACGTCATTCGCCGTGAGATTGATTTAAACGAAGGAGATGCTTACAATCAAACTTTATTACAGCGGGCAAAACGTCGTCTAGAAAGTTTAGGTTTCTTCAAAGCCGTTAATATTTCAATGGTTCCTACAGATCAATCTGACCAAGTTGTTTTGGTAATAGATGTCGTTGAAGCTTCAACAGGAGATCTCTCTCTTTCTGGAGGGTATACAACAGGGGGAACAAGTCCTGGTATGTCACTTGAAGTTTCTGTTACTGAACGTAATCTTGGGGGACGTGGTCAATATGTTCGTTTAGGATTAGGTGCGGGGCAAGAAAAATCTCGTAATTATAATTTATCATTTGTTGATCCTTATTTCTTAGGGTATCGTTTATCTGCTGGCGTTGATGTTTTTCGTAGTACTTATCGTGCTGATAAAGCCTATGATGTACGGCAGACAGGTGGATCGCTGCGGTTTTCGTTACCTATTAATAATCAATTATCTGCTAATGTAGCTTATTCTTATGTGCAGGAAGAATATGATTTTGGCGGAGAGTATGATTTTGACAAAGAGAGTGACATAATAGAATTATATGGGAAATATTCTGGTGCGATTGTTCAAGCTGCAAAACACAGCCCTTGGAAACGTTCATCAATTAGTTATGGTTTCACCTATAATACGATTGATGATATGAGATCTCCTCATGATGGATGGTACGTGCATCTTCTTCAGGAATATGCAGGGCTTGGTGGGAGTGCAAAGTTCTTAAAGACCACGGGTAAGGCGATGATGTACAAGACTCTTTCTGATCAGAAGGATATCGTTGGTTTGCTTTCCTTTGGGGGTGGTTATATCCACGGAATGGGCCGAGATGGTGTTCGTATTTTCGATATGTTTAAAGTAAATTCTGATATGATTCGAGGGTTCAAATATAATGGAATAGGTCCACGTCAGGTTTCCAGTAAGGGTGAGGTTTATTTCTTGGGGGGAACGACATATATGAATGCGACTGCTGAAGTCCAGTTTCCTATCCCTGTTGTGCCTGAAGGGTTCGGGTTGCGCGGTGCTTTATTTGCGGATATTGCTACGCTTTATGGCAATAATTATAAAGCCGTTTTTAAGGGTGAACCGTCTGTTACTAATACCAAAAGTGCTTGGCGTTCATCTGCAGGTGTGAGTTTGATGTGGGATTCTCCGTTTGGTCCTTTGCGTTTTGATTATGCTTGGCCAATAACGAAGCAGGAAGGTGATCGTTTGCAACAATTGAATTTTGGTATTTCTACGAAGTTCTGATTTGAGCGATTTTAAGAAGGAAAAACTTGAAGAGAATAGCTTAAGCTGGGAGAGAAAGTGTTTTGATGGCGGATACATTTTTTTTTACGCCGTCCCGACGATTGACAGTTGCAAATGCTGCTGAGTTGACGGGTGCAAAGCTTCTTAATCCAGAGTTTTCTCATAAAGTTATCAATACTCTTTCTTCACTTGAGAGTGCTGTGGAAGGTTCTCTTGTTTTTGTAGAGCATCGGAAGTTTTCTGATGCTTTACTGGACAGTTCTGCTGTTGCTGTTTTTTGTACGAATGAGATTGTTTTTAAAGTTCCCGAAACTATGGCAATTTTGGTGACATCCACACCACAGCGTGACTTTGCTCAGATTGGTCGTATTTTGTTTCCGGATTCTGTCAAGCCAATGCCTTGGTTGGGGCAGAAGGGGATTTCATCGCATGCGCATATTCATCCAACGGCTAAGTTGGCAGATGATGTGTGTATTGAAGCGGGAGCTGTTATTGGTAAAAATGTTGAGATTGGTGCAGGAACTCTTATTTCATCCACAGCTGTTATCGGTGAAAATTGCCGTATTGGGCGAGACTGCTATATTGCTCCTAAGGTCACAGTTCAGTGTTCTATAATAGGTGATAAGGTTCAGCTTTATCCTGGCGTTTGCATTGGGCAAGATGGTTTTGGTTATGTTGGAGGCGGGGCTGGAATCGAGAAAATTCCACAGCTTGGTCGTGTTATTATTGAGGATGGTGTAGAAGTTGGTGCGAACACGACAATTGATCGTGGGACATTTCAAGATACTGTTATTGGTGAAGGAAGCAAGATTGATAATCTTGTACAAATTGCCCACAATGTCAAAATTGGACGCTATTGTCTTATTGCCGCTCAATGTGGCATTGCGGGAAGTACATCTATAGGGGATATGTCTCAGCTTGGCGGAAGTGTGGGAGTAGCGGATCACATCATAATAGGTAAATCTGTTCAGATTGCTGCTCGTAGTGGTGTTATGAATGACATTCCGGATGGCGAAAAATGGGGAGGTAGTCCAGCGCGACCATTTAAACAATGGTTTCGTGAAGTAGCGGCGTTGCGCAGTATGGGAAAAGTTAAAAAGGAGAAACGCTGATATGATCAGCAGTGAAAAAACTAAAAACTTAGAGGCTGTCGATATTGAAAAGCTATTATCAATATTACCGCACCGTTATCCATTTTTATTGATTGATCGTATCGTTGATATTGATGGTGAACAAGAAGCGGTTGGTATTAAAAATATAACGATTAATGAGCCACATTTTACGGGACATTTTCCCGCAAAGCCTGTTATGCCTGGAGTTTTGATTTTAGAAGCTATGGCACAAACGGCAGGAGCAATAGCACTTTTAAATTTAGGCAATAAGCAAACAAATTTAGTTTACCTTATGACGGTTGATAATGCGAAATTTCGTAAGCCGGTTATACCTGGTGATCAGCTAAAGATCCATGTTCAGCTTTTGAAAAAAAGATCTGGTATGAGACGTTTTTCATGTGTTGCAAAAGTAGAAGATGTTCGCGTCGCTGAAGCAGAAATTGCTGCGATGATTGTCGAAGAAGCATAAACGATATTTGATGGGAATTAAAAAATGTCCGGTACGAAAATCCATCCAACTGCTCTTGTGGAGAAGGGAGCGCAGCTTGGTGAGAATGTACGCGTTGGACCATTTTGCCATATTAGTTCAGAGGCTGTTATTGGTGATGAATGTAGTTTGACAAGTCATGTTGTAATAATGGGAAAGACAACGTTAGGAGCCAAGAGTAAAGTATTTTCTCATGCTGTTTTGGGGGCAGATCCGCAAAATAATAAACATAAAGGAGGGGCTACAACTCTTTTTATTGGTAAGAATTGTACGATTCGTGAAGGTGTAACAATGCATAGGGGTTCCGATTCGAGTGTAGGAATGACAGTTGTTGGTGATAATTGCCAATTTTTTTGTTATGCGCATATCGCTCACGATTGTTATGTAGGCAATCATGTAACATTTGCCAATAACGCAATGATTGCTGGTCATGTTACTGTTGGTGATTATGTTATTATTGGTGGTGGTGCTGCTGTTCATCAATTTGTTCGTGTTGGACATCATGCATTTATCGGCGGCGTATCTGCGCTGGTTGGTGATCTGATACCTTATGGAACAGCTGTTGGTGTGCAGGCAAAACTTGCCGGCCTCAATATTATTGGCATGAAGCGTGCAGGACTTGAGCGTCAAGATATTCATGCACTCCGTCATGCGGTTGCGATGCTTTTTGATCATAGCAAACCATTTAAAGAGCGTGTCAGTGATGTTGCTTCTTTCTATTCTTCTTCTCAGTCTGTTTCTGAAGTTGTTAATTTTATTAAAGAAGAAGGAAAGCGTTTTTATTGTACACCAAAATTTGAAGGCGATAGAATAAAAGAATATAAGGATTAAAAATGCCTATTCGGGGAGCCAGAAGTTTTCTTTCCGGCCGTACTGCTATTATAGCAGGAAATGGTGTTCTACCGATTACTGTTGCGCAGACTCTTGAGAAGAATGGAGAAAATCCTTTTCTTGTGCTGTTACATGGTGAGGCAGATTCTGTTCTTTATCGCTATGAGCATTGCGAGCTATCAATTGTAGAGTTAGCACGACTCGTTAAAATTTTAAAAGAGGCTGGTGTATATAATGTTGTTTTGGCAGGTGGTGTGAAAAAGCGTCCACTTCTTAAACAATTGCGACTGGACTGGACAACATTTTTAGCTCTTCCTAAGTTAATTGGAGCTTTGAGGAGGGGAGATGATGCGTTATTAAAAGCTTTTATACGGATTATTGAAGCGCACGGTTTTTGTGTTGTTGGTGCTCACGAAATAGTACCAGATCTTTTAGCTCCCATAGAATTTAATTTAACAGTACGGCGTGCTACTTCAAAAGAGAAAAAAGATATTTTTTTAGCAGCAAAAGCAGCAAAGCTTTTAGGGCAATTGGATATTGGGCAAGCCGTTGTTGTTGTCCAAGGAAGGGTAGTTGCTCTGGAGGGCGCTGAGGGAACTGATAATATGTTGTGGCGTGTTTGTGAAATGCGAGAAAGAGGGCAAATTCCCTCTAAAGGTGGCGTTCTTGTAAAATGTGCAAAACCACAACAGGATAATCGCGTTGATTTGCCATCAATTGGGCCCGCGACAATAATGAATATTGCAAAGAGTGGTTTATCTGGTGTTGCGGTGGAGGCAAATAGAAGTCTAATATTATCGGTGAAAACAACAATAGAAAAAGCCAACAAATATTCTCTATTTATAGAGACATTTGAAAAGTTTGGTCATGAATAATTGTTTCTTAAAGATTGCAGTGGTTTCAGGTGAAGAATCTGGTGATTTACTTGGGGCCGATTTAATTTCTTGTTTATCACAACAGATAGGATGCAATATTCATTTGATTGGTGTTGGGGGGAGGCATTTAAAGGCATTAGGTTTAAAAAGCTTTTTTGATTCCCATGATATTGCTTTAATAGGTTTAAAGGAAGTATTGAAAAAACTACCATTGTTATTGCTACATATTCGCAATTTATCCAAATTTATTGCACAAGAACAACCTGATTGTTTAATTATTATTGATAGTCCTGATTTCACGCATCGTGTTGCAAAAAAAGTACGTGCTTTAGCACCTTCTATTCCTATCATTAAATATATTGCACCAACCGTTTGGGCATGGAGACCAGAGCGTGCAAAAGCTATGTGTGGATTTGTTGATCATATTTTAGCGGTTTTTCCTTTTGAAGAAAAGATTATGCAAGATTTGGGAGGTCCTGCCACGACCTATGTTGGACATCGTCTTTTGACATATCCTCCCCTTTTGAGCGTTCAGTCAGAAAAAAAACACCAATTAGAACAAAGAAATTTGATTGATACACAAACATTATCACCTACATTGGTTATTTTGCCAGGATCACGCAATTCAGAAATTCATTCTTTAATGCCTATTTTTCGAGAAACAGTAGAGATTCTTGTACAACGTATTCCTCATTTACGTATTATTTTACCAACCCTACCTCATTTGGTAGATAGAATCCGTGACTTTGTGCAATGCTGGAAAAGCAAGATAGAAATTGTCGTTGGTGAAGATGAAAAATGGCGTGCTTTTGCACAAGCAGATGTTGCTCTTGCTGCACATGGAACTGTTTCACTTGAATTAGCCTTAGCAAAAATTCCTATGGTTCTTTGCTATAAACTTGATCGCTTTTCTAAATTATTTATTTTTCCTAAAATGATGTTATGGAGTGCTGCTCTTCCAAACATTATTGCTGATAAGCCTATTGTTTCGGAATATTTGAATGAATTAATCCGTCCTGGCATGTTAGCAAGACAAGTAGAACAACTTTTGGCTAATCCTTTATTGCGACAGGCTCAACTTGATTCCTTTGAGATGGTAGAACAGAAAATGAAAACTGAAGTACCATCGGGGGTTGTTGGTGCACAAACAATTATTACTCTTTTAAAAAATAGGAATAAAATTGTATAAATAAAGCAATATGTTAATGATTAATATTTAATTTTAGCAAGAAAATCACAAGCACGTTGGCTTTTAGGATTGGTAAAAAATTGTTCAGATTCTGTATCTTCAACAATTTTTCCATTTTCTAGAAAGAGTATTCTTTCTGAGACTTTACGTGCGAAGCCCATTTCATGGGTAACACAAAGCATTGTAATTCCTGTATCTGCCAATCGAGCCATCACGTCCAAAACTTCTCCCACACTTTCTGGATCAAGAGCAGAGGTTGGTTCATCAAAAAGCATGACTTCAGGTTCCATACAAAGTGCACGGGCAATCGCAACACGTTGTTGTTGCCCACCAGAAAGTTGTAAAGGATATTTTTCACAGTGTTTTTCAATACCAACATGCGTTAAGTAACGAATTGCCCGTTCTTGTGCTTGTTGTTTGGACAGCCCTTGAACTGTCATAGGTGCTAAAATACAATTTTGTATAACGCTCATGTGGGGAAATAAATTAAAATTCTGAAAGACCATTCCTATCTTACGAAGAACATTTTTTTGCTGTTGTACAGGAGCAGTATGGATATCAACGTTATGGATACAGATTGAACCTTTTTGTGCTTGTTCTAATTGATTAATACAACGAATTAATGTTGATTTTCCTGATCCGGAAGGTCCACAAATAACGATATGTTCACCAGTTTGAACATTAAGGTTGATATCATGTAGGACCTGAAAGTTTCCATACCATTTATTGAGGTTTCGAATAGAGATCACTGGTTTTTTACTGGGAGAGATCGATTTATTATTTTTCAAATTCATCTTATTTTATTCTTTCATTGATGAAGAACTTGATTAATTCAACATTTTTGTTTGGTAAAGTTTTTTATGATCATTTTATTTAGCGTAAATATCGAGTGAGGCGCTGTTCGATAAAAATAATAAAACGATGAATGAGTTCAACGATAAAGAGATAGATAAGAGCAGCCCAAACGTAAACTTGAAAATCGAATGTCCGTGAATAAGTGAGTTTAGCAATCCCCATTAAATCATAAACAGTAATAAGTGAGGCAACAGCACTAGATTTAATCATTAAAATCAACTCATTTCCTAGGGGGCGTAATGCTACAATCATTGCTTGTGGAAGAATAACTCTGAAAAATGTGACAGAATTACTTAAACCTAAAGCTTTTGATGCTTCACGTTGTCCAGTTGTTACGGATAGAAAACTTCCTTTAAAGATCTCAGATTGATAGGCCGCAGAATTGAGTGTAAAAATAAAAAGACAACAATACCACGCGTTTTGAAAAAACCACCATAGCCCCACCTGTTGCCAAAAACTGTTCATTGAACCAAGCCCATAATAAAAAAGGAAGAGTTGGGCTAACAAAGGAGAGCCGCGAAAAAAATAAACATAAGCATTTGCAAAATATTGTAAAAACGTATTCTTTGATAAACGCGCAAAAGCGATAAGCATACCAAGGAAAAAACCAAGAGAACAAGAAATAGAAACAAGCTCAACAGTAACAATAAAGCCATCAATAAATTTTGCTCCATAACGGCTTAAAAGATCAGGATTAAAAAGGAAATAAAGCCACTCAGGAATCATTGACCTAGCACCTTTTGATAGCCTATTTGAGTGTATGTTTCCAAATGGCGTAAGATTGCAGTAAAAACCGCTGAAAATAACAAATAGAGTAAGCATGCTACGAAATAAAATAGCATGGGTTTATTGGTAGCAGCGACAGCTAAATTCGTTTGTCGCATGAGGTCAACAAGCGCGATGGTAGAAACAAGGGATGTATCTTTCAGTAAAGTAAGCCAATTATTAGAAAGTCCTGGTAAGGCATTTCGGATGAGCTGAGGAAAGACAATACGAAAAAATGTGGTTGTTCGTGAAAGGCCTAAAGCTTTAGCCGCTTCGTATTGACCTTTATCAAAAATATTAAATGCTCCAAGCCAAACTTCACAAGAAAAAGCTGCAAGAACCATACTAAGAGCAAGAACACCAGCAACAAAAGCATTGATACTGAACATGATTTCAAAATTAAAATAGTCAAATAAATTTTGAATAAGGCTTTGTAATCCGTAGTAAACTAAAAACAGAGTTAAAAGCTCTGGTAATCCACGAAACACCGTTGAAAAGAGACGTGCTAGAGCTTTAGCTATCTTAATATTGGATCGAATCATTACTGCATTGAGAAGTCCTAGAGGAAATCCTAGAAGGCCACAACATAACGCCAATGACAATGTCATTCCTGCACTGGAAAGTATAACAGCTCCCCATCCCCCATTGCTAAATGATAGCAATGCTAAATTTTCAATCATTCTTGTGTTCCTCATGAAAGAGTTAGATAATATTTTTTAGCAATAACCAACGGGTTTCATTTAAATATCATATTGATATTTAATAAACATCACTTGTAAAATATTTTCTCATAATTTTCTCATAAGTTCCATCCAAACGAATTTCTTTTAGCGCCTCATTGAGCTTATTTTTAAGATCATTATTATTTTGACGGACTGCAATTGCAACAGGAAATCTTGTTTCATCTAGAGTTCCTAGGAGGAAACAGCAATCTTTTCCTTCATTTTTAAGCCAATTTAATGCTTGTAATTTATCAACAATAATCACATCAAGTCGATGATTTAAAAGATCACGATTAACTTCGATTGTGGAAGGATAGAGTTTTATTTTCACCTCTTCAGAGGCATAATGATCTTCTGCATAGAAAGCTTGTGTTGTATTGGATTGCACACCAAGATTTTTACCTCTAAAATCTTTTGTCGAGATTTCTTTAATTCCCGAAGCTTTGGTAACAATAACAGCCAGTGCTGTATCGTAGTAAGGATCTGTGAAGTCAATTTTTTGTAAGCGATCTTGTGTGAGAGAGAGGGAAGCAATGATAGCATCATATTTTTTTGCAATAAGTCCAGGGATCATTCCCTCGAAGTCTTGTGTGACAATAGTACATTCAATATTCATTTTTTTACAAAGTGCGTAAGATATATCAATATCAAATCCTTGCAGTTTGTTATTTGAGTCAATATAACTGAAGGGAGGATAGGTGCCTTCACTCGCAATTTTTAATGTTTTCGCATCAGCCAATTGGGTGAATAGTGCAGCGCTTATTATAAGAGCTCCAGCTAATAGTTTCATGATGTTCTCCTATTGGATAAGCGGGCAATATGAAATCATTATGTTTTTATAATCTGTAAGCTTTTTGGGAGCAATTCAAAAATTTATTGATGTTTATTTTAGATCATTATGTTGGACATTATTGATAAAAAAAGAATAAATATCTTATTGCTTGTATGATAGCTTAATTTTCACGAAATGTTTGATTTGAATCATTTCATGAGTCAAAACTGCGGATTTTTCTTGAAAATAAGGCTATTAAATTTGGACATAAAGAAAAAATTAGATTTTGATACGATAAAAATACAACCTTATTGTTGTCATTAGATTCTATAAAATGTTTAGCTCTCAAGGAGCAATTAAAAGTTATTTTGATAAATGTAAATTTTCTTATAAAAAAGCCGAATTTCTAATTATATCTGCATGTCCAATAAAGATTTAAAAAATACTCCTTAAATATACAGATTGAGTTTTAATTCATAGTGCTATCTAATTGATATCGAAAGTAAAATATTTTCTCATAATTTTCTCATAGGTTCCATCGGCGCGGATTTCTTCTATTGCTTTATTAAAACTGTTTTTAAGATCATTATTATTTTGACGGAGTGCAATTGCAATAGGAAAATTTGTTTCTTCTAGAGTTCCCAAGAGGAGACAGCAGTCTTTTCCTTCATTTTCAAGCCAATTTAATGCTTTTAATTTATCAAAGATGATGATATCAAGCCGATGGCTTAAAAGATCACGATTAACTTCTGTTGCTGTAGGATAAAGTTTGATATTAACTCCTTCAGAGGCATAATGATCTTCTGCGTATGCAGCTTGTGTTGTATTTGATTGTACACCAAGGTTTTTACCTCTAAAGGCTTGTGTTGAGATTTCTTTAATTTCCGAATTTTTGGTAACGATAACAGCGAGTGCTGTGTTGTAGTAAGGATCTGTAAAATCAATTTTTTGTAAGCGCTCTTTTGTAGGAGAAAGGGAAGAAACAATAGCATCGTATTTTTTGGCAAGAAGACCGGGAATCATCCCCTCGAAGTCTTGTGTGACAATAGTACATTCAACATTCATTTTTTTACAAAGAGCATAAGATATATCAATATCAAACCCTTGAAGTTCATTATTTGAGTCAATATAACTAAATGGCGGATAAGAAGCATCGCTTGCAATTTTCAGCGTTTGAGAATTGGCCGATAGGGTAAATAGTGTCGCGCTTATTATAAGAGCTCCTGCTAATAATTTCATTATGTTCTCCTATTGGATAAGCTGGCAAATATGAAACCATCATGAATTTTTATAATCTGTAAGCTCTTTTGGAGCAATGTAAAAAATTTATCTGTGTTCATTTTGATATCATTATGCTGAATATCATTGTCAAAAAAATAATTTCTTTTTATTAAGTATGGGAATAAAAAATACAGGAAAGAAGGTCACCTCTTATTGATTGTATGATGATTTTTAATGATTTTACTTAAAAATCAATAATTTGTCTTTAAAAGAAAACCTATTAACTTAAATACAAAGAAAATTTTAGCTCTTAACATGACAAAATGTAAAGTATTTTTATTCGAATCTATTTGAAGAGGGATAAGAAGTTTTGGCATCTTAGAGAAGCACTTAATGTAAGCTTTTTGCAATTTTATCTGGAGAAGATAAAAAGAAAAATTCTGGCTTTGCTAGATTTTAATATGTAATAAGGCTTTTAAACATGAGGGAATGATAGGGGATACATTTCCATTAAAGATAATGAGAATTATAAGGTAAAATTCTCAATTTCTTTACAGAGCTAAAACTTAGAATTTTTTAGTAAATTTTTATAGAGTTTTAGAATCACATTTTATAAAAATTCTTAAAGGATGTTTTTTGATTATTCTCAATAAAGCTTCAGTAAATGAAGCTTTATTGATTTCTTTTTTTAATTTGCACGTTCATCTATAGGAACATAGTTACGCATGGCATAGCCTGTGTAGAGTTGTCGAGGACGACCAATTTTTTGTTCAGGGTCTTCAATCATTTCTTTCCATTGCGCCACCCACCCGACACTGCGTGCCAATGCAAAAAGGACAGTAAACATTTCAGTTGGAAAACCTAGAGCTTTTAATGTAATGCCGGAATAGAAATCAACATTGGGATAAAGCTTTTTTTCGATAAAATATTCATCATTTAAAGCGATTTTTTCAAGTTCTATTGCAATATCAAGAAGCGGGTCATCTTGAATGTTGAGTTCTTTTAAAACTTCATGACAAGTTTTTTGCATGATTTTTGCACGTGGATCATAATTTTTATAGACACGGTGCCCAAAGCCCATGAGGCGGAAAGGATCATTTTTATCTTTTGCACGTGCAATAAATTCAGGAATTCTTTTAATAGAACCTATTTCTTGGAGCATTTTTAGACATGCTTCATTGGCACCACCATGTGCTGGTCCCCAAAGGCATGCAACACCTGCTGCAATACAGGCAAACGGATTAGCACCCGAGGATCCAGCAAGACGCACTGTAGATGTAGAAGCATTTTGTTCATGATCTGCATGAAGGATAAAGATTTGATCCATCGCCCGGGCAAGCACTGGGTTTATTTTATATTCTTCACAAGGAACAGCAAAGCACATATGGAGGAAATTTGCAGCATAACTAAGATCATTGCGTGGATAAACAAAGGCTTGTCCGATACTGTATTTATAGGCCATAGCAGCAAGCGTTGGAACTTTTGAGATAAGACGTACAGAAGCAATCATTCTCTGGTGAGGATCTGTAATATCAATAGAGTCGTGATAGAACGCAGACATAGCGCCAAGGCAGGCAACCATAACAGCCATAGGATGAGAGTCACGACGGAAGCCGTGAAAAAAACGTGAAAACTGTTCGTGGACCATGGTATGCTGCATAATACATCGATCAAAGTCATTTTTTTCTTGCTGTGTTGGGAGTTCACCATAAAGGAGAAGATAACAACTTTCGAGAAAATCTCCTTTTTCAGCCAATTGGTCGATAGGATAACCACGATAAAGCAATATACCTTTATCACCATCAATATAAGTAATTTTTGATTCACAAGAAGCTGTTGAAGTAAACCCCGGATCATAAGTAAAAATACCAGTTTTTTTGTAGAGAGAAGCAATTTCGATGACTTCGGGTCCACTTGTGCCTTTACGCAGGGGAAGTTCTACTTTTTTATCATTCACAATAATATGTGCGCTATTCTCAGACATTCGGTATTCCTTTCAGATCCTTCGCTTCTAAAAATTAAGACTCTGCTTCATCAGAGTAGGAGATATACAATAACTGAAGCTTTTCTTACTTATATTAAGGGTAGATTGCCTCTAAAAGTGAGTACATGCAATCTAAAAATATTTCCTTATTGATCATTATTACTCAATAGGAAATGTATTTCAATGATGTAACATAAAAAACTCTTTTAGATCGTGTTGAGATATCTGTATAGAGGCTCATTTGAGGAGATATATTCAGTACCCATTATGAGCATATTGTTGTGATAAGTTGGTCCTTGATGCGATAAAGGGATTCATCGCGTCCTAATAAAACAAGAATATCCAAAACACCTGGCGATGTTGCACATCCTGTAAGAGCTGCGCGAAGTGGTTGGGCGATAGATCCAAATTTGAGATTCTGTGTTTGTACATAAGAGCGAAGAATTTCATCTAGAACGTTCGTATCCCAAGAAGAGCAATCTTTCAGGGCAAGATAAAGATCGTTTAAAATGGTTCGTCCATTTTTATCTAAGAGCATTTTTGCTTTTTCATCAAGCTGTAAGGGGCGTTGCGTAAAAATGAAGGCGGCATTGTCAATTAGTTCACACAGTGTTTTTGAACGTTCTTTTAAATGTGGAATTGCTTTTAAAAATTGAACACGGCGTTTTTCATCAAGTCTTTCAATGATTTGTGTCCCCCTATCGGTTTCTGGTAGGATATCGAGAGCGTTATCAAAAAGTTCTTGATCATTGCTCATGCGCATATAGTGTCCGTTGATGGAATCGAGCTTTTTGAGATCAAAACGAGCAGCACCTTTGTTAATATCCTCAATATCAAACCAAGAAATCATATCTTCGAGTGACATAAGTTCATCATCACCATGACTCCAACCTAAACGGACAAGGTAATTGCGCAGAGCACCAGGCAGATATCCCATAGTTCGGTAGGCATCCACACCCAGCGCACCATGCCGCTTTGATAATTTTGCGCCGCTTTCACCATGGATAAGAGGGATATGTGCCATAACAGGAATGTCCCATCCCATTGCTTTAAAGATAATCGTTTGTCGGGCTGCGTTGGTAAGATGATCGTCACCACGTATGATATGTGTGATCCCCATATCATGATCATCAACGACAACGGCATGCATATAGGTAGGTGAACCATCAGAACGCAAAATAATGAAGTCATCGAGATCTTTATTAGGGAAACGAACATCACCTTGAACACGGTCATGTACGATCGTTTCTCCATCTTGAGGGGCTTTGATGCGAATAACAGGCTTAACACCTTTAGGAGCTTCAGAACTATCACGGTCGCGCCAACGTCCATCATAACGTGGTGGGCGCCCTTCTGCACGGGCTTTTTCACGCATTTCAGCTAACTCCTCAGGTGAAGCATAACAATAATATGCTTTACCATTCTTGACCAACTGTTCAGCGATTTGGCGGTGACGTTCTGCACGTTCGAATTGCGAAATAGGGGCGCCATCATAACTAAGACCCATCCAGTGCAAGCCATCTATAATGGCTTTTACAGCTGCTTCTGTTGAACGCTCTCGGTCTGTATCTTCAATTCGTAAAAGCATTTTTCCACCGGTATGTTTTGCATAAAGCCAATTAAAAAGAGCAGTACGAGCACCACCAATATGAAGGAAGCCAGTGGGTGAAGGGGCAAAACGAGTAATAACAGACACGAATATTTTCCTTTAAACTAAGATATTACTTATGGAATTTTATAGAAAAGTCATGTTAGCATAAGTGATGGGGCGTGCAATAGCCGTATTGCGAGTTAAAGTGGGGGACTGATGTTTTATAAAAGTAAAGAGGGTTTATCCGAAAAATCTGTTACAGAAGAAAAAAAGCCATGTCAGATAGGGCAGAGTGTTTTTTCTAGATATGATGATGCAAAGAATGGTGGCTATAACCAACAAAAACTTTTTTTATGGACACTCTTAAAAGAAGTAATCATTTTTTTTCGCAAATGGTTAGAAGATTGTATCAATAAAGAAGTTTCTTTTGGTATCCTTTTTTCGCTGATTTTAGTCTTTTTTGCCCTAGGAATCATTTTCTATTTTCATTTAGAGTGGGAACCAACTTGGGGACAATTGGGGGCGTTGGTCAGTATTTTTCTCGCAATATTCTATGGTGCACGTTTTTATCGAAAAATATGGATTCCCGTGGGGTTTCTGTTTTGTATTATATTGGGTGCTTTAGCGGCAAAAATAGAAACGTGGCGTATTGCAACACCCATGCTAAGCAGTGACATTGTCACTACATTGACGGGAAGAATTGTTTCTATTGAGTCAGGTGCCAAAGGAGGATTTCGTTTAGTTTTGGATATTTTGAGTACAGAAAAGCCCGTATTACGCCATAGTCTTCTTCGTGTTCGTTTATCGGCAAGATATTTGCCATCTGGCTTAGCGATTGGTGATGGACTGCATGGAAAAGTGAGGATGCGTGCATTCTCTGGGCCGGTGCGTCCAGGAGGCTACGATTTTAGTTTTCATAATTATTTTAAAAGAATTGGAGCACAAGGCGTTTATTTAGGAAAACCAAGAAAAATATCCGTTTCGCAGCCTGATGGAATATTCGCTATCATTCTACAGAAAATTGAAAATTTACGCACGAAGATGACACAAAGAATCCGTATAGCCCTTGAAGGAGAAAAGGGGAGCGTTGCAGCTGCTCTCATAACAGGGCAGCGTGCTGGTATTTCAAATGAGACAAATGAAGCATTACGTACAGCTGGATTAGCCCATATTTTATCAATATCAGGTTTACATATGGCGTTGTTAAGCGGTATAGTTCTTTTGAGTATCCGTAGTTTTTTAGCATTTTTTCCAGTTTTTTCTTCCTATTATTCCAGTAAAAAATTTGCTGCTATCGTTGCGTTTATGATAACAGCTTTTTATTTATTATTGTCAGGCTTAGCAATATCAGCGCAAAGAAGTTTTGTGATGATTGCTGTTATGTTGGTTGCTATATTGTGTAATCGCTCTGCTATAACAATGCGTAATTTTTCCATTGCAGGGTTGATAACTCTGGCGATGACACCCCATGAAATATTAGGTCCTAGCTTTCAAATGTCCTTTTCTGCGACTGCTGCTTTGATTGCTTTTTTTGATTGGTGGAGTGGAAGATCATTTTTTCGTAAAAGAAAAACAACACCCTCTTATGTTGGAGGAGGAGTGATAAATTTTGTTTTCTCATCGATGCTTTCAACATGTGCTTCTTCCTTTGTTGCAGGGAGTGCAAGTGGAATTTATGCTGCTTATCATTTTTCTAATATGGCATCTTTGAGCATTATTAGTAATGCTTTTGCTTTGCCTGTCATCTCAATTTTTGTCATTCCCTTTGGATTAATCGCAGTTCTTGCAATGTTAGGAGGATTCGAATGGCTTCCTCTTCAAATTATGGGTTTTGGAGTTGATCTTGTAATAAAGATTGCACATGCTATCAAGGCTATTTCTCCTGATTTGAATCCTGGTTTTATGCCGTTATCAGCGTTAGTTTTATTGAGTATAGGCTTGGTTGGACTGACTTTTTGCAAAACACCCATCCGGCTCTTTTTTAGTTTGTTTATTTTGGCAGGTATTTCTATTTGTATAATGCATTCTCCTGTACAACTGATTATAGCAGATAATATGCGTCTCGTGGGCGTTATCCATGATAAAAAATTATATATTGATCGTTACCATATTTCTAAGTTCACGACATCCATATGGGAAAAGTCATTTCGTGTGAATGAAACGATTAAACCAACAAAATATGGTCCTTCGTTGCACGGACAATTTATTTGTGATTATCATGTATGTACATCTTTATTGGATAATGGATTAAAAGTGATCGTTTTACAGAGAGAAACAGATCAATGTGTAGAGGCAGATATTCTCATTCAGACATTTGTAATGCATAATCCAACTTGTTACAAGAAGGCAAAAATAATATTTATACCTCAGCAATTGTTATCACGAGGAAGCGTTATGATGACCAAAAGTGGGGATATTATTTGGTCTTCACTAGGGTTTCATAGACCATGGAATATACACAGACAGTATTCACAAAAAAACATATAATTTATCACATTTTTCTTCATATCTGGATAATGACAAAACAAAAAATAATAGAAGACTTTTCTGGTCATATTTTGCGTTTTTTCAATTGGTAAGTTTATCAACGTCATCTTGAATGAGAAAAATGCTAACAAATTTTCTTAAAGAAATAAAAAAGATAATTGTTGATTATTCTATTTTATTCTTATCATATATTTCTATAACGAGTAACATCTCTTCAAGCAAAAGATGACGGTAAATTTAAATAGATTACGTCAAGAGGTTATCTTTTATTATCATTATTATCGGTGGTAATAGGGGGATAAATGTTGCTTACGGAAAAAGGCAAAATCATTCATGAATGTTCAGCAGTTAAAAAAAATGGCAGCTATTAAAGCGCTTGAGTTTGTTGAAGATGGTATGCGGCTTGGTATCGGATCTGGTTCGACAGTCAATGAATTTATTCGTCTTCTAGGTGAGCGTGTTGCGGATGGTTTGCGGGTGACTGGTGTTGCTACTTCAAAATATTCTGAACAACTCTGTCGTAAGTTTGGAGTGCCTGTTAGCACTTTAGAACAAATACCTGAGCTTGATCTTGATATTGACGGAGCAGATGAAATTGGTCCTGAGATGATGCTCATTAAAGGGGGAGGGGGAGCATTGTTGTATGAAAAAATTGTGGCATCGGCATCTCGTGCAATGCTTGTCATTGCGGATGAAACAAAGGTGGTAAAAAGACTTGGTGCTTTTGCACTACCAATTGAAGTTAATCCATTTGGTATCCACACAACATGCAAAGCCATTGAAAAAGTCGCTGATGATTTAGGGCTTTCTGGGAAAATTTCATTGCGAATGAATGGAAAAGATCCTTTTGAAACAGATGGTGGTCATTTTATTCTTGATGCATTTTGGGGCTGCATTTTGCAACCAAAACCATTATCGGATGCACTTCTTGCTATTCCTGGTGTTGTTGAGCATGGCCTTTTTTTGGGGTTGGCTTCACGTGCAATTGTCGCTATGGCTGATGGTCAAATAAAAATTTTAGAACCGTTTGATTTTTAGAAAAGGCATTTACATGATGATATGTTAGCACAGTAAAAAGGGTCTTAAAGATTTTAGGTAGAATAACAAATTAAAATTATAATTAGCTATCGGGGTAATCATTAAATGAGAATAATATTTTCTTTTCAGCGTTTTGTCGTATATTTTGGTGCAATCGCTATTTTTTTTGTGAATGTTGGAATGGTTTATGCACAAGGTGTGAGTGATCAACATTTGGCTTCAGCGCGAAAGGCAATCAGAGCTATTCATGCAACGGATCAATTTGATAGTTTTTTACCAAATGCGGTCCATGATTTCAAAAATGAACTGATCAGCGATGATCCGAATTTGGCAACAGCTATTTCTGATATTGTTGATAAGCAGGCGCTTGCTTTAATTAAAAGGCGCTCTGATCTAGAAAAAGAGATTGCTCATGTGTACGCAAAATATTTTACTCAAAAAGAGCTTGATGCGATAACAACATTTTATAATTCTGATACCGGTAAAAAGTTTTTGACAGAAGTCCCTAATATTGCACGTGATTCTTATTCAGCATTTGATATATGGCGTACTGCTCTTATGCGGGATCTTGTAGAAAATGTGAAAAAAGAGATGTCTGAAACACTTAATTTGAATAATTCTACTATGCCTACAAATATGCCTATAAAATCAGAATCTTCAAAAAATAAAAAATAGCTTGATCGATATCATGACAACAATGGGCAATTTCTGATTTTTTTAATAGCGGCGGTTTTCCCGCCGTTTTTAATATTTTAATGAGATTAGGTCTTTTTAGAATACTGTTTTATAAAAAAGGCTTCTTCAAAAGAAAAAAAGACTTTCATTTGATAATAAAAGACCTTAGCCTACTCTTGCAGCTATATAAGAAGGAATAATTCGTGGGCTCTTTTGATTTTGATTTATTTGTTATTGGAAGTGGTTCTGGTGGAGTGCGTGCAGCACGGCTTGCTGGAGGTCTTGGCAAGCGGGTCGCTATAGCAGAGGAATATCGTATAGGGGGCACTTGTGTTATTCGTGGTTGCGTTCCCAAAAAACTTTATGTTTATGCATCACAATATGTAAAAGAATTTAAGAAAAGTGTTGGTTTTGGGTGGGAATATGCGGATCCAATTTTTAGCTGGGACAAGTTGGTTGCAGCTAAAAATAAAGAAATATCAAGGTTAGAAGGGCTGTATCGTAAGGGATTAGAAAATAACAATGTGCATATTTATGAAAGTCGTGCTACTTTTATAGATGATCACACATTAGAGCTTTCTGCTACGGGTGAGCGGGTAAGTGCAGAAAAAATTTTGATTGCAACGGGAGCAAAATTTGCACAAAATACTCCCATAGAAGGTGGTGAATTTTGCCTTACTTCTAATGAGATTTTTGACCTTGATCAACTCCCAAAATCAATAGTCATTGTTGGTGGAGGGTATATTGGTGTTGAATTTGCTAATATTTTTCATGAATTAGGTGTAAAAACAACACTCCTCCATCGGAGTGATTTAATCCTTCGTAATTTTGATCATGATTTGCGGCAATTGCTCAGCGATGCGATGATTGAAAAAGGGATTTCTATTCTCTACGGAATAACAATTTCTAAAGTGCAGGCTGCAGAAAATTGTTATGAAGTTGTTTTATCCAATGGGAAAATAATCAGTGCCGATCAGATTATGTTGGCTACGGGGCGTGTACCAAATACAACGGGTTTAAGACTTGATAGGGCAGGTGTTCAAGTGGATGAATTTGGTGCAGTTGTTGTTGATGAGAAAATGACAACAAATATCCCTCATATTTGGGCTGTTGGTGATGTAACAGGTCATATTCAATTAACACCTGTTGCGATTCATGATGCAATGTGTTTTGTTAAGACAGCATTTGAGAATATTCCCACAACACCTGATTATGATTTAATTACAACAGCAGTTTTTTCACAGCCAGAGATTGGAACAGTTGGTCTTTCAGAAGAAGAGGCGGTAAAGCGTTATAAGCGTCTTGAAATTTATCGTACAGTTTTTCGTCCTATGCGTAATGTTCTTTCTGGTAGTTCAGAGAAAATGCTTATGAAACTCATTGTTGATGGTGAAAGCCGTATTGTTGTGGGCGCTCATATTTTAGGGGAAAATGCTGGTGAGATGGCTCAGCTTATAGGGATATCTCTCAAGGGTAAGCTGACGAAGGATATCTTTGATGAGACGATGGCAGTGCATCCAACGATGGCAGAAGAATTGGTAACAATGTATAAACCAAGTTATATATATGAAAATGGGAAGAAAATAGAAAGTTAAACAGCATATATTATGGTAAAAAGTTTTTGATATGCCAAGCTGTAAGTTTAGTCTTTAGAGAGAGTGTAATGATAAAAGAATGGGCGCCTGACTCTTGGAGAAAAAGGCCAATTAAACAAGTTCCGACTTATCCGGATAAGTCTATGTTAGAAAATGTTGAACGAAAACTGAGAAGCTATCCTCCTTTAGTTTTTGCCGGTGAAGCTCGTGATTTAAAAAATGAATTAGCAGCTGTTGCAAAAGGACAAGCTTTTTTATTGCAAGGTGGTGATTGTGCCGAAAGCTTTGCAGAACATGAAGCTGATAATATCCGAGATTTTTTTCGTGTGTTTTTGCAAATGGCGATTGTTTTAACCTTTGGTAGTTCTAAACCCGTTGTTAAAATTGGTCGTATTGCTGGTCAATTTGCAAAGCCACGCTCTTCTGATATCGAAAGCAAAGAAGGGATTGAACTTCCTGCTTATCGGGGGGATATTATTAATGGCATTGAATTTGGCGCCGATTCTCGTATTCCGGATCCACAACGGATGTCTATGGCTTATCGCCAATCTGCGGCAACGCTTAATCTATTGCGTGCTTTTTCACAAGGTGGCTATGCTAATTTAGAAAATGTTCACACATGGATGTTGAGTTTTGTTTCTAACAGTCCGCAGGGGGAACGTTATGAATTATTGGCAGAGCGTATTTCTGAAGCAATTGATTTTATGCGTTCTATAGGGATTACATCCAAAACGCATTCTTCATTACGTGAAACATCTTTTTATACTAGTCATGAAGCGCTTTTACTTGGTTATGAAGAGGCTTTGACGCGGATTGATTCAACTTCAGGAAATTGGTATGCAACATCTGGCCATATGTTATGGATTGGTGACCGTACACGACAGATTGATCATGCTCACGTTGAATATTGCCGTGGCATTGAAAACCCTATAGGATTAAAGTGTGGTCCTTCCATTGAGCCTGATGAGCTTTTAAAATTAATTGATATTCTAAATCCTGAAAATGAGCTGGGGCGGCTTACACTTATTACGCGCTTTGGTTATGATAAGGTTGAAAGTTATCTGCCTAAACTCATCCGTGCCGTTGAACGCGAGAAGCGTGCGGTTATATGGTCATGTGATCCAATGCATGGCAATACAATTACTGCCAATGGTTATAAGACGCGTCCCTTTGATTATGTTTTAAAAGAAGTCGAGAATTTTTTTGCCGTGCATCATGGAGAGGGAACTTATCCAGGAGGCATACATATTGAGATGACAGGTCGTGATGTTACTGAATGTACAGGAGGGGCGCATGCCATTTCTGTGGACGATTTGTCTGATCGTTATCATACGCAATGTGATCCACGGTTAAATGCAGATCAAGCGTTAGAATTGGCTTTTCTTGTTGCTGAACTCCTTAAAAAAAATCGTGCCACTGACTCGTTAGAAATTGCTGCTGAGGGGTAGGCAAAAAATGGCCTAATATTTTTTAGGTCATTATGGCAGAAGAGAATTTTTTAAAAGTGATATTTCCGATGATGAAAAATAAAGTTGTGGTTGCCAAACTGATGAAGTGATAAAAAGGCTTATGAAAAATGATTTTCGGGTAGCAATTGCCCAATTAAATCCTATTGTTGGTGATATTGAGGGGAATTTTTCTCTAGCTGTTATGGCACATCAAAAGGCTAAAGAAGAGGGGGCTGATCTTGTTTTATTCTCGGAGCTTTTTATAAGCGCTTATCCGCCGGAAGATCTTGTTCTAAAACCTGCTTTTACAAAAACATGTGAAGAGGCCATTGAGAAATTAGCAAAAGTAACCGTAGGCGGACCAGGTATTGTCATCGGTCTTCCATTAAGACGCAATGGCAAAATTTATAATGGTGTCATGCTTCTTGATGAAGGGAGAGTCATTGCCGAAAGCTTAAAGTTTGATTTACCTAATTATGCCGAATTTGATGAAAAGCGTCTATTTTCTTCCGGTCCACGTCCTGAGCTTATTATTTATCATGGAATCAAATTGGGAATAGTCATTTGTGAAGATCTTTGGAATGATTTCTCTCTTAGTACAGAGCTTAAAGATAAAGGGGCTGAGATTATTCTTGTCCTTAACGGATCTCCTTATTATCGTAATAAAACATTAAAACGTATAGACGTTGTTCATACGCAGGCTCTACAATCTGGAGTGCCAATTATCTACGCTAATCAAGTAGGTGGTCAAGATGAGCTCGTTTTTGATGGTGGGTCTTTTGCCTTGAATGGACAAGGAAAAAAGATATTTCAAATGAAACACTTTGATAGCCATATTGCTTTAAGCCATTGGCAAAAAACAACGACGGGATGGCACTGTATTTCAGGTCCTAATGAAAGTCTTCTCAATGGATTAGCGGCTGATTATCAAGCTTGTGTTTTGGGATTAAAAGATTACGTTAATAAAAACGGCTTTAAGGATGTTATTCTTGGTCTTTCAGGAGGAATTGATTCAGCCCTGTGTACGGCAATGGCGGTGGATGCTCTTGGTGCTGAGAGGGTTCGCACCATTATGATGCCCTATCATTATACTTCGCAAGAGTCATTAAAAGATGCCAAAGAATGTGCTGATCTTTTGGGATGTCGTTATGAAATCATACCGATTGCACAACCTGTTGAGGCTTTTTTAAAGACAATGGCCCCTGTTTTTTCAGGGTTACCCTCTGACGTCACAGAAGAAAATCTTCAAAGTCGTATACGCGGTACACTTTTAATGGCGCTTTCAAATAAATTCGGCTCAATGGTGGTAACGACAGGCAATAAGTCAGAAATGGCTGTGGGATATGCAACACTGTATGGGGATATGAATGGCGGGTTTAATCCTCTTAAAGATATTTATAAAATGCAGGTTTATGCATTAGCGGAGTGGCGCAATAAAAATCACTTGCACAATTTGAGAGGACCAGAAGGAATGATCATTCCATCCAATATTATAGAAAAAGCACCCTCTGCAGAGCTGCGGGAAAATCAAAAAGATGAAGATTCTCTTCCGCCTTATCCTATTTTAGATGATATATTACAATCTCTTGTAGAAAATGACATGAGTATTTGTGATATTGTTAGACGTGGACATTCACGAGAAACTGTTGCGAAAGTTGAACAGCTTCTTTATGGTGCCGAATATAAAAGGCGTCAATCTGCGCCTGGTGTAAAAATCAGTTACAAGAATTTCGGACGCGATCGTCGCTATCCCATAGTCAATCATTTTCGCGATAAAAATTGAGTATTATTTTATGGTTAAAGTTCGTTTTGCTCCCTCTCCAACAGGTTATATTCATATTGGCAATATCCGTATTGCGCTTTTCAATTGGCTTTATGCGCAAGCGTATAAGGGAGAATTTGTTTTGCGCTATGATGATACAGATATTGAGCGTTCTAAACAAGAATATATCGATGCTATTGCTGCTGACCTTGAATGGCTCGGTATTCAACCAGATGCAATTTATTACCAATCCAAGCGATTTAATCGATATGATGAAGTGGCAGAAATTCTCAAACAACGTGGTCTTCTTTATCCTTGTTATGAGACAACAGAGGAATTAGAGCGGCGTCGTAAAATCCAGCTTTCACGCAAATTGCCTCCTATTTATGACCGTGCAGCATTGAAGTTGACAGAAGAAGACAAAAAAAACTTTGAATTACAAGGTCGTAAACCGCATTGGCGTTTTCTTCTTCCTAATTTTGAAAGTGATCCTTTGCAAACAAAGAGAACAGAAGTTTGCTGGAATGATGCCGTAAAGGGAAAGCAGACGATTGATTTGGCTTCTCTTTCAGATCCTGTTCTTATTCGTAAAGATGGAACCTATCTTTATACATTGCCGTCTGTTGTGGATGACGCAGATATGGCCATTACACATATTATTCGTGGGGATGATCATATTACAAATACAGGGGTTCAGATTGCTCTTTTTAAAGCTCTCAATGCAGAATTACCTGTTTTTGGTCATACCAATTTATTGGCAACAGTTTTAGGAAAAGGATTTTCAAAACGCAATAATGATCTTTCTATTCGTTCTCTACGAGAAGAAGGATTTGAATCTATAGCTGTTCAGTGTCTTGCTGTTTTGATTGGGACATCACAAAATGTACATCCCTATCCCCATCAAGCAGCACTTTTAGAGCATTTTAATTTACAAGATACATCAAAATCGGTTGCAAAATTTGATATTGCTGATCTTTGTACTTTGAATAGTCATCTTGTTCATGAACTAAGTTATGAAAACGTTAACATGCGCCTTAAAAAACTTTCTATTGAAGGAGATAAGGCGGAATATTTCTGGAACGCGGTAAGAAGCAATATTGATAAAGTCAATGATGCTGTCTTATGGTGGAAAATCATTCATGATGAACAGAATTTTGACACAGTAGCATTAGAGGATTGTGAATTTGTGCGTCAATCACTCGATTTCTTACCTGAAGGTGCTTTGAATGAGGAAAGTTGGAAAATTTGGACAACCGCATTAAAAGAAAAAACAGGTCGGAAAGGAAAGTCTTTATTTATGCCATTACGTCAAGCACTTACCGGCATGGATCATGGACCTGAAATGGGAAAGCTTTTGCAGCTTTTAGGGCGTGAAAAGGTAATAGAAAGACTCTCTAAGAAATAAGAGAAACTTTTAAAAGGCATTTTTTATTTACTTTATGCTTACAGAAAGTAAAGGACAAGTCTATCTACGCGTTTTTATGAGCATGAATGCAGGAATATCATCACCAAATCCAAGGGGCGTGTAATTTTTATTTTTTCGTGGGCGCTGTTGTTCAGGTGGGTTTTCTTTATTATTCACGCTTTTGATATAATCTATTTTATTCTCTTTTGCAGATTTTTTAATGTGAGCAACAGGCTCTTTGGGAGCAGTTTTCTTTGAAGATTTTGAAGACCTTTTCTTTACAACAATATCTTCTGTTTGATCATCAGTTATTAAAGTCGAGAGATCTCCATTGAGCCATTCAATTTTTTCATTACTCATTTCCTCGATGGCATTGATATATTTTTGATCAGCTTTTGTAACGATTGTAAAGGCTTTTCCGCTGCGATTTGCACGTCCTGTACGACCAATTCGATGGATATAGTCTTCAGCATGTGTAGGAACATCATAGTTAAATACATGACTTACAGCTGGAATATCGAGTCCACGGGCAGCAACATCAGAAGCAACCAGAAGTGTAAGTTTATTATTTTTAAAATCGGCTAGGGTGCTCATGCGTGAATATTGGTCCATATCTCCATGCAATGCACCTACATTAAAGTTATGTTTAATGAGTGATCTAAAAAGTTCAGAGATATCTCTCTTGCGATTACAGAAAATAATAGCGTTTTGAAGCTCTGCACCTTCATTTTGGATAAGTTCTCGTAGAACTGCTCTTTTGTCCCATGATTTATTTCCAGATTTGACAAGCCGTTGTGTAATTGTGGTGGCTGTTGAGGAAGCTTTTGTAACTTCAACAGCTACTGGGGAATGTAAAAACTGTTTCGTTAGTTTTGTAATTTCTGGTGCCATTGTTGCAGAAAAGAACAAAGTTTGACGCGTAAAAGGGGTTAGCTTACAGATGCGTTCAATATCAGGAATAAAGCCCATGTCCAACATGCGATCAGCTTCATCAATAACAAGGATCTCAACGCCCATCAGGAGCAATTTACCACGCTCGAAATGATCAAGAAGGCGCCCTGGTGTTGCTATAAGAACATCAGCTCCCCGTTCAAGTTTGCGATCTTGGAGTTCAAAAGAAACACCACCAATCAAAAGAGCAACATTTAAACGATGGTTTATTCCGTATTTATCGAAATTTTCTTCAACTTGAGCTGCAATTTCCCGTGTTGGTTCTAAGATGAGCGTACGGGGCATTCGTGCTCTTGCACGACCTTTCTCAAGGAGAGTGAGCATAGGCAATACGAAAGAAGCAGTTTTACCTGTTCCCGTTTGAGCGATTCCTAGAACATCTTTTCTTTGAAGGACATGCGGAATTGTTTCACTTTGAATAGGTGTTGGAACGGTATATCCCGCTGATTTTACGGCATTAATAACCTTTGCGGAAAGACCTAAATCATCAAAACTGTTTAAAGATGGTATCATTTTTTTATCAACTGCTCTGTGATTTTAACTGCGTTATCTAAATGATAATTATAACCAATATTCTACACTCTTTAAAAGTGTTAAGATGTTTTTACAAAAAAATTAACTATAACAATCATATACACATAAAACGCATAATACAATCATTAATAGCGAAATTGTTCTGATAAAATGCGCTCATCCCATGAATGATTTGAGTCAAAAAGGATTGAAGCTGTTACTTCTGTTGCCATTGAAATAGTAACTGAATGGACAGATTTAACTTCAATATTATCTGCAGCAGCGTTGACAGGGCGTTTGTCAGGTTCAAGCATATCAAAGCGCACTGTTACTGTATTGGGAAGCAAAGCTCCATGCCAACGCCGAGGGCGAAAAGGGCTAACGGGAGTGAGGGCCATAAGGGGAGCCATAAGAGGTAAGATAGGTCCTTGTGCTGATAAATTATAGGCGGTTGATCCAGCTGGTGTGGCAACAAGAACACCATCACAATTTAATTGCTCCATGCGTACGTTGTTATCAATGGTGATACGAATTTTTGCTGCTTGATAAGATTGCCGAAAGAGGGATACTTCATTAATTGCAAGCGCCTCGATAGAATCTTGACATTCAGATTTTGCAATCATGCGCAGGGGATGGATTTCTTTTTTATGTGCGGCAGCAATACGATTGGGCAATTTTTTTTCATGAAATTCATTCATAAGAAATCCTACAGAACCTTGATTCATGCCATAAATAGGTTTGCCTGTGTTCATGACTTCTCGTACGGTTTGTAACATTGTCCCATCACCACCTATAGCAACAACAATATCAGTTTCTTCCAAAGAAGAATGACCATAAACGGAAATTAATTTATGGGTAGCTTTAACAGCCTCCTCAGTTTCTGCGGAAATAAAATGAAAGCGACTTGGTAATGTAGCCATTTAAAAATTATCCTGATACTTATAATTTATGTTGTAACTTATTTTTGAGAGTTTTGAAGTTGTAATAAAAGCTCTTTTTATAATAAAAAGAGCATTGAATAAAGAGAAGTTATTTCAAGGTAAAGTATCATTAAAAAGTAAAAGGAGTGCGTCGTTAGATAAATTACAAACAAGTAATTTTTTTATTAGAATGATAATTTAGCATTGAAGCTAAGAGTATGATTAGTTAAAAGACCATAACTGATTTTAATAATCAGTGTGAAGCACCCGTAGCTCAGCTGGATAGAGCGCTGCCCTCCGAAGGCAGAGGTCACAGATTCGAATTCTGTCGGGTGCACCAAATTCTTCAACTTCATATTATCCTAAATAACAATATTACCTAAAAAGAAGTCAATTTCCTCTTTTATGAAAATGGTTATTTGAATTGTTTATTAAGTTTTTTAGCGAATAAGCCAATGATTTTAAGAGAAGTAAAATTTACGGCTGCGTATATAATTCTTCGGTTAGGTATTTTGAATGTCGAGATAAAAGAGCAAGATTATCTAAATATGCTTTCAATTTAACTATAAACATTTATAACATAAAAATACATATTAATTCAATATGTTATTCTACAATTGATCAGGTGATGTTGATAGTAGATCGCTAAATATATTGTTTTGAGCATTAAAATAGATAGCTAAATTTGCGTTTATTCTATTTTTGGAGCTAAAGGCTGTTATGGTGAGATGGAACGCGGATGAGGAATATCACCAGTTAAAGGAATCATAATGGGGAAAAAGTAATCGTCAAGATTTGATTTTTTTCAAAACGCTGTATTCTGTATGGTTTTGGGAATGGGTATCTGACGATTTCTTTATACACCAATATTGCCAGTTATGTTAGATGAGGGATTGTTTACCTTTAATCAACTTTCTTATATACCGAGCGCTAATTATGGTGGTTATTTAGTTGGGAGTATGTTCTTTACATTTGGCAGAATTGGGAATATATCTCTTGCTCCTCACATACTATCTTGTGCAGCTATAGTAATGAGTGCACTTATTATTTTCATGGCGTTAACACTTGGTCCTTTTGATCCATTTGCTGCTGGTGTTGCGAGTGTAGCAATGATGGTTTTGGGGTCTATTCTGGTCATGCAGCATAGCCATAATGGGCGGATTATTGCTTCGCTTTATGCAGGTGTAGGAGTTGGTATTCGATTAGGTAATGAATATGTTATTATTAGCTTGAATATGACAACTATATCAAAAAAAACAACTCTGTTATTTCTTCTATTGCAAATGAAATCACTCCTGTTAATAAGAAAAAACCATCCCAAAAATATGAATTAACCAATCAAATAGATTTCGTGACTGGTCATATATTTTATATCGCATTCGTTCTTTAAACGATTTTGGTGATGTAAAAAAAGCGGTCTAGATGCTTTTATTGAAAATGAAAGAGCAATCTCTTTCATGATGGCAATTGCTGGGTTGCTGATAGTGTCTGTGTTGTAAAATATAGTCGTGTTTATGAAAATACAAGGGGCTATAGCAATACTGCCATTGGTGGCTATGTCTATGGCAATACCCTTATATGTGATAAAACCTATGTGTATTTTAGTGCTCATGTTTATGACAATGCTCATCTTTCTTATAACGGTTGAGTTTATCATTATGCGCGGGTTTATGGGAATGCAAAATTATCCGGTAGTGCACGTATTCATAGCAATGCTGCGGTTTATGAATCATGCTGTTGTTAGGAAAGGTTTACGGGCAATGATAGCATGGGGTGTCATACTGATGTGTATAGCTCTATTTACGGAAATGCCAAGGTCTCTGGTTATTTCGTGATTAGAGGTAATGTATATGGCAATGCAAGAATAAAAAGACATAGCGATTTATATTCGGTTCCCATAAATTGTGAGGTTTATGAAAGCGATAACATTATCAAGATTGATAAACAGAATAAATGACAGACGTGGGGGGCGCTTTTTTGATGATTATAAACGCGTCATAAAAGAAAGAATTCATAAAAGAAAGCCATACCAATTGATATGACGCTGCTTTTAAATAGAGGTGCTACAGATCATACAAAAGAAATCAATAATGAATGCATATATACAAAACATATCATATTGCAAGCGCTCTATTATATTGATTAAAACTGATCAAAAGGAACGTAAATGACAGATATGATCTTTAATCACTCATTTGAATTACAGAACCTATAAACACTTTATTTATGGCTATAAAACGTATTAAGAATAACGCTCTCATTTTTGAGGTGGTCATTTGACACAAAGTACATTATCAAAATGTTTCAACGCTTGGTAGGTTCATATTAAGACAATCAAGAGAAAATGCGTATTAAGTGAATATTTGCAACAAAATCCGTTGTTTATATTTACAAGCATTGGTTTTTAAAAGCAGCTTTTCAGAAGACAATAAACAACCGCTTTTTATAAAATCTAAGGCTTTTAAACTGTTATAAATCTAGGTTTCAAACGTTTTTATAGAGATATCATTTTATGTCTCTAAACGTTTAAACGTTCATTTAGTGAGGTTCTCATAAGCGTATTTTCACTTTGCATTTAAACATAACTTCTCTGCAAATAAGCCGGTCCATATTTGAGCTGGCAAAATTAACCAGCACAAATTCGAGCTCGTTAACTTTAGAATAGAGCATTCTTTAAACATTGTCGCTTTTGACTCAAAATTGAGTAAAACCCCATGCCTTTGTGATATGATTACAATTTTTTTAAATTTATCTGCTTATCTTTGTCTTAATAGGTATCCTTAAATTTGAGGGGACCTCATTTTCTTGCGTTATATCATTAAAAAGCTTTTGATTATCACAAGATATAACATTTGCATCATGATTTGCTTTTTATGGTCTATTCATACATGGTAATTGTTTATCAAAATGGTCAATTAAATTACGTATGAAAGTGTAGATTTTAAATGGGATTCATATAAAACAATTGTACACAAAATATTGACTTTATTGTATTTTTTATTGAACAAGATTCCATCTCGTTTAAACGTTTCATGAGAAATCACCAAAGACCTTATTGATAAGATTCTTCTCTTACACGGCGTTATCACTTTTGTTTGCAAAAATCTGCTTGTCTTTTGACTTTTGATATGGATACAACCTCTTTTGAGGTAGAGCAAAGAATTTTTTAATCATGGAGAGTGCAACAGTGCTCTTTAAAAATCTTGATTGGTTTGTTGAAAAAATTAAAGAGGCAGGTAATCATTTAATACGTTATCAACGACCAGATCATGAAGCGCAAATTCTTTACAATGGCGCAATTATCAAAGATTATCCGCAATTTGATGTTGGAGTTTCGATTAGTACTGGTATTTTAGCTGTTGCCTGCATGGTAATTGATCCCTATCAATTCTTAGCACTTACAAGATCTACAACTTGATTTTGATAAAAAGGGATTGAGAGTTTGTGAAGAAGAAATATATGCAGATTAGTTGGAATTAAGCTTGATTATATCTTGAAATAGGCGATGAAAAAAATAGATCTTCATAAATGCTTTTATTCCAGATATGGAGCACCATCTTGGTAAAAGAGTGAAGTTGGAGGCACATAAGGTTATCAAGGTAGATGATGCAGATTATAGCTTACTTCATATTGGTGCAGTGGCTTTATTGGGTGATGTTGCACCCTTACAATCTTATTATCAAAGTTTCAGTGCAGAGGATCATTTAGGCTTTGATGAAAACACCCAACAGATTCATCTGGAACGTGCATTGGCTTTAGCCAAAAAAGTAGTGAAATCTAAGCAGCTCAGCTACACTTTAATTAAAAAATTAGCAAAAAATATGAGCCATCTAGAAGAAAAACAAAGTTCTTAATAAGGGGTTTCCAGAGAGGTGGAGTCTCATTCTTGGAAGGAAAAAAATAGCTACATTTATCGAAACAAAAGATAAGGAATAGCTCCTTAAGAAATATCAAGAAGATCTAAAAAGATTATAGGAACCAGATTCTGCTTTAAAGCTGCCATCATCAGTTGAGTGAACTCAACAATGGTGGAGTTTTATCCATTGGCGGAAATCTGATGTTTGAAAGAGGCTTTCTTGATGTGAAGGTAATATTGTAATAAATAATTATATAAATCAAAATGTTGTATATATTCATTGTTTTGAGATTAATGACTATTGACAAATAATTTGCACCATTTTCTTTCTTCCAGCTTTTCGTCAATCATCAATGAAAACTTCTTGTAATGGAAAGTTCATTGATAACATAACTTTTGTATGTCATTATTTTAGGCTTAAAAAAATATAAAAATAATGAAATGCAATTAAGTCATCAACGGCTTATTATTTTCAATTTTTAATCATAAAAAAATCTTTTTATTCATCTTGCTTATAAAAAGAATTAGCTTTTTTCTGGTGATACAAGTGGAGAAATAAGGATTTTAGATATGTTTCGGCGTTCCATTTCAATCACTTTAAAGTGTAAACCATCCGTTTCAAAGCTTTCTCCCTCATTTGGTAAATGACCAAACTGCCAAAGCATAAAGCCTGCCAGAGTCGTATAACGATCTGCTTCATCTACAAGGTTACGCCCAAGATAACCACTTAAACGGCGGATATCAGCATATCCCTCAACAAGAAGACTGCCATTTTCAAGTTGTTCTGCGATCATGAGTTCTTCATCGTCATCAGGAAAGTCTCCTGCAATAGCTTCAAGAATATCAGTTGGTGTTGCAATTCCTTCAAAAGATCCATGCTCATCAACAATAATTGCAAGCTGAATCGAAGAATGACGTAACTGCTCCATCAATCGTAAAACACTTGTGTTTTCATGAACAACGAGGGGTTCTCGCATAGCTTTTTTCCAATTAATCTTTTTCCCCTCAGCCAAATTCAAAAGAAGATCTTTTGTCAACGCAACGCCAACAAATTCATCCACTTTTTCACGCGCAAGAATTAAGCGGCTATGTTTAACTTTTTGTAATTCTTCACGCATTTCATTTTCATCAGCATTTAAATCTAACCACTCAATCTCATTACGTGGCGACATGATAGAGCGAACAGGGCGATCAGCTAAATCGAGAACACCACGAATCATCTCCTTTTCTTCTGGTTTAAATAACTCAGAAGCAGCAGCCTGTTCAGCAATAACATCTACAGTCTCAGCAAGGTGACTATCTTTGCTTCCTCCTCCTAAGAGCCTCAAAACAGCATCAGCTGTTCTACTGCGTAGATCATTCGTTTTAATCATTTTTTCACGGTTACGACGTCCAATTTGATTAAAAGCTTCGATGAGAACAGAAAAACCAATAGCAGCATACAAATACCCTTTTGGAATATGAAAACCAAATCCTTCAACAATGAGAGTAAAACCAATCATCATCAAAAAACCAAGACAAAGGATTACAATAGTGGGATGACGATTAATAAAACGCATAAGAGCACCAGATCCGCACATCATTACTCCCATAGCAGCTATGACTGCGATATACATAACTGCTGCCTGCTCTTTTGCAATCATACCTGTTGCGGTAATAATACTGTCTAGTGAAAAAACGGCATCCAGCACCACGACTTGGACGATTACTTGCCAAAAAACAGCATAACCAAGACCTGTTTTTCTTTCATGTGATACCCCTTCTAACCTTTCATGTAATTCTAGCGTTCCCTTTGCTAGCAAAAAGGCTCCACCACCGATTAAAATAAAGCTATGCCAACTAAATACAAAAGATGAAAGTGAAAGAATGACCCTATCGAGTCTCATAACCCATCCAATAACTGTAAGAAGGAAAAGCCGCATAATTAATGCTAAAGTAAGACCTATAAAGCGTGCGCGGTCACGCAAATGCAGTGGCAATTTTTCAGCTAAAATTGCAATAAAGATAAGGTTATCTATTCCTAAAACAATTTCGAGAAAAACCAGCGTGATCAAACCAAACCACGCATGGGGATCAGTGATCCATTCCATCATTCCTTACCTTTTAGAAGCTTAAAAGCGCGCGATTGACAAAAAAAATTCATAGGCTTTTATTCGTATATTGGATCATGAACATTGTATGTAAGAAAACTTATATTCAAAGAAAAAAACAGCACAATATTGCTTGAATGCATGTGATTGTTGATAAAACAAAATGATGCCCCATCCCGCTTACAACCACAAGAAGGTCCCTCTAAATTTTGCTCGGGCATTATGCTCGATAATCCTCTAACTATAGGTTCTGTGTAACAATCAGAACATTTATTTATAAAGCTTCTTATAATGGGTTTATTTTTATATAAGATCAAGAGGTGAATATCATATTTTTAACCTTACAGACAATGAGTTTATATAACAAACAACAAAATATCTGGACATCCATCCTTAGGAGCGTTATAGAAACGCTCATTCTCGTCTTTTGAGAAGCTTATGGGTGATTAGCTCAGTCGGTAGAGCAGCTGACTCTTAATCAGCGGGTCGTGGGTTCGATCCCCTCATCACCCACCATTCTATTTTATACCGTAAATAACTTATTGATTGCGTAAATTTTTTTAAGATACGAGTTTCTAAATAAAATTGGGCAGTATGATTTCCCCATATCTGTTTGTTTAAAAGTGAAGATTGTTGATATAGTTTAGTCATCGGTTTTTGTACTTTTTAGGGGACTCAAAAAACTTCCAAAGGATATTTAAAGATCTTTTAATACGTATTGTTTCTTCTTTTAATATAAATTGATTAAATTTTTTTTGGATTTTTAGCATATTGTTTAAAGACAGAAGAAACTTTGGACTTTAGTTGTATTAGCAGCGTGGATATTTTTTGATAACTCTCCCGCTTAAACAAAAAACTTCTGTAATAATCATCAGTATTCCAAGAAGGTAAATCAAGATAAAATAAAGTATTTAGCGGATATAACAGGAATAAAATTAGATTAGTTTAATTGTTTAAAACTAATACCTGTTAAACGAAAGAGAATAAGCTTTAATGAGGCTTAAAGTTTTAAAATATTAAGCTGTGCAGTTACGCTATGCTGTCTTTCCGTTAGCTTAACCTCTAAAAATATAAATATTAAGAAAGCCGCTCAGAATAATTATAATATATTGATTTATAATGATTAATTATTATTTTTTAAACTTTACTATCATAAACTTCTTTTGTCTCAATCCCTCTTATAATAAATCAATTAAAATTATTATTTTTGCTTTATAAATGGGATTAACGTGTGGATAAAGACTATTGAAGAAAAGCATAAAAATGATTCTTATTAACGTTCTTAGGCGCCAAAAATTATCCCAACATTGGGAAAATAGTATAATGGTGCAGGCTTGCTCTTTTATTAAGTATAAAGATGATGTTGCAACAATGACTTTATTATACCATTCACGGGTATTGTTGTGTAATGGGGAAGAGCACTGAGAGAATTTTCTTAAAAAAGATATGTAAATTGGTAATACGATGGTGTTCTGTTCTTAATAGGCACACAAAAAAGAAGTAATTGATAACCTTTTGTTTATTCAGGTGGTGTTTTAGGGGCTCTTTTCCAATATTGGTGCGCTTCAAAAATGGCGACCACAAATAATGAAATGATGAGCGGTATAATCAAATAAAACATTCTAAAGACAATAAGTGCTGCAATAACATCAGCTGGATTCATATTGGGCATGCCTGTTATGAAGAGAGCTTCCAGAACTCCTACTCCTCCTGCTGGAGCATTAGAGAGAAGAGTTATCGTAAAAGATGTTAGGAAAACACCAAGAACAGAGATAAAATGAACATCTGCGTTGTGTGGGAGAACAGCATATATAATTCCAGCTGCTCCTAAAAGCTCTAGAGGGCTAATGAGAAGCTGTTGAATAACAATTTTCAGCCGTGGGTAGGAAAGTTGAATTTTCTTACCCACGCGTAAGGGTTTTAACTGAAGCCAGCTACCAAACGTATAAAGTGCTATACAGCTGAGTAAAATTGCTCCAGCCGTTGTTCCTAGCCATTCGGGAAGTTCTTTATGAATGAGAGTGATAATTTCGGGTTGCAGCACCAAAACGATTCCCAAAAGTAAGATTGTTCCGATTACAAAAGTAAAAGAGCAAAAACCTACTAATATTGCGATTTCTGTTCCGTTTAATCCTTTCATTTTATAGGCGCGATAGCGCACAACGGCACCAGAAAAAACTGAAGCACCGATATTGTGTGAAAGAGCGTAGGTTGTAAATGAACATATAGCGATAAAAATCCAAGAAATTTTATGGCCTAGATGTTGTAAGGCAATTCGATCATATCCAGCAAGAGCAGCATAAGCTAGGAGAGAACATAAACAGGCTAATAACCAGTGCTGTGCATTTAAATCGCTCAAGCGCTCCAATACGTCCCCAAATGAAATGGCAGAGAGCTTCATATAAAGGATCCGAATAGACACCAGCATTGCTAAGATACCAATCAATGGCCATATAAATTGCTTTATTTTCATGATTCTGTATCCATTTTATGTTTTCTGTAAATTTTCATGATTGAGCATATTCCTTACAGATCTTCGTTCTGTTATATACTCTATAATGCCATTGGCAATTTCTTCATCATCTGTTACTACAACATCAGCACCTAAATCAATGAGATATGTTGTTTCTGTGTCAGATAATGCATGTGTGATTATCTGGATATCTTTCTTCATATCACGTATATTCACGATACATTCTCCTACTTCAATGGTACTTCGCATTGTAATAACAACTTTATGTGCATTATTTATATTTGCTGCGTTCATTATTTCTTGTTGAATGATATTGCCGCAAATAGTCTCAAATCCATCTGCAATCGCTTTATCAGAGAGGCGTTTTGATTCTTCTACAATCACTATAGGATCACCTCTATTTATTAAAGATAATGCAACACACTTACCGATACGACCATAGCCAATAATTACGATATGGTTATTTTTTAATGTTATCGGTAAAAAGTCTTGGTCAGGATCTTGTGGATCAATATCAATAATTGTTTGGGTATTTTGTGAAGCTGCAGAATTTTTTTCTAAACGTTTTTTAATTTTATTACAGGCAATGAAAACAAGAGGATTGAGCAAAATAGAAAAAATTGCTCCTCCAAGAATTAAATCATGAGCGTCATTGTTTAAAAGTCCTAAGCTTAAACTTAAACCAGCAAGGATAAAGGAAAATTCTCCAATTTGGGCAAGGCTTGCAGAAATAGTCAAAGCTGTTGCATTAGAATAGCGAAAAGCCTTAACGATGAAAAAGGCAATAGCAGATTTTCCGATTACGATAATGAATAAGGTTGCTAAGAGAGGGAAAAAATGAGTTAAAAGTTTCTCTGGGTCAAATAACATGCCTACAGAAACAAAAAAGAGAACAGAAAAGGCATCTCGCAGTGGTAAAGATTCTTCCGCGGCACGGTGGCTTAATTCTGATTCGCTCATGACCATACCAGCAAAAAAAGCACCAAGAGAAAGAGAAACACCAAATAAATGAGCGGCTCCGAAAGCTACTCCTAATGCAATAGCAAAGACGCTAAGACGAAATAATTCACGTGATCCCGATTGTGCGCTCATTTTTAAAAGCCATGGGATAACGCGTCGCCCAATGACAAGCATAAGTGCAATAAATACAATTACTTTCAGGATGGTGAGACCAAAAATACCCCAAATACTTAAATCCAACCATTGAACAAGAGGATCCAACGCTTCTTTTTTGGTATTGCTGAGGGCACTTGCCAAGGAAGGGATGAGGACAAGTATAAGGACCATTGCTAAATCCTCAATAATCAACCATCCAACGGCAATGCGTCCTTTTTCTGTTTCAATAAGATGACGCTCTTGCAAAGCACGTAGCAGGATAACGGTACTAGCTATGGATAAAGCAAGACCAAAGATCAAACTACCACTAAAGCCCCATCCCATAATCAGACCAAGGCACGAACCTAGAAAAGTAGAAAATACTATTTGTGCAATAGCGGCGGGGACAGCAATAGCTTTGACAGATAAAAGGTCTTTTAATGAAAAGTGGAGCCCAACACCAAACATCAGCAAAATAATACCAATTTCAGCAAGTTGATTAATGATGACGGAATCTATTTTAAATCCGCCTGTATTGGGTCCCACAATAACACCAGCTAATAAATAGCCTACAAGTGGTGAAATACGTAAACGGCTCGCAATCATTCCCAAGAGAAATGCTAAACATAAGCCTGCAACAATAGTTGTGATAAGTGGTGTGTCGTGGAGCATGGATTATTACTATTCTTGATCAAAAAGCGAATGAATGAAAACGACTATATTTCTACGAGAAGAGAGGCGAGATGTATCATACGCATTAAAGGGCATTTTTATTTCACTTTGGTATTTGCACGATTATTTCGCTCACGCCACCAATTTCCTAGCAGGAGTAAAATAGGAGCAGCAATAAAGATAGAGGATGATGTTGCAATAATAATCCCAAAGACCATGGGCAATGCAAAATTATGAACAGCACTTCCACCCCATATCGCCATGGGGAGCATCGCAAGAATTGTTGTGGCTGATGTAAAAAAACAACGTACAAGAACCTGATTAATGGACAGATCAATCAGCTCACGCAACGGCATTTTTTTATAAAGACGCATATTTTCGCGCATTCTATCATAGACGACAACTTTATCATTTATAGAATATCCAACAATTGTTAAGAGTGCAGCGATAGCCGTTAAATTAAAATCAAATTGAAATAAAGCAAAAAAGCCAATCATTTTTGTGGTGTCTAGAATGAGTGTGACAATGGCTCCAACGGCAAAGAACCACTCGAAGCGGAGCCATATATAGAGAGACATGGCAATCGCCGCAAGAATAACAGCAGTAAAAGCAGCTGTGGCAAGCTCGCCTGAAATTTTGGGACCAACAACTTCTATTTGATCGAATGTGGTATCGGGATAGATATTTTGTACAGCTGTTTTAACCTTATCAATGGCGATGGTTTGTTGTGCTTCGCTACCGCTTTGTTTCTGCATGCGAATTAATACGGTATTTTCGTTATCAATATTTTGCAAGGAAACTTCACCAACATTAAGAGTAGAAAGCTTGGAACGCAGAGTTGCTAGATCTGCTGGTGCTTTCGTGGTAATACTCATTTGGCTTCCACCAATGAAATCAATTCCGAAATTCAACCCAGGCTTAAAAAAGAGAAAAACTGAAGCTATTGATAAAACAATTGAGACGCCAATACCAATGAAACGTGCTTTCATAAAGTGGAAAGTTGTGTTTTGTGGCATGATATTGAAAGCAGAGTGAATATGCAACTTTTTAATTTTCCATTTACGAACGATCCAAATCATGATGATGCGTACAATGGTGATATTCGTAAACATGGAGATGATAATACCAAGCAACATTGTTACGGCAAAACCACGAACGGGACCGGTACCGAACCAAAATAGTAAGACAGTCGCTATAATTGCAGTAACATTTGCATCAACAATGGTTGCAAAAGCTTGTTTAAATCCACGATCTAAAGCTGCAAAAGCACTCACACCTTTTCGACTTTCTTCACGGATACGTTCATTGATGAGAATATTAGCATCAACGGCAATACCAATGCCTAAAATAATACCAGCAATACCAGGCAGTGTAAGCGTAGCACCGAGGAGGCTCAGGGCAGCAAATGTTAAAATCGTGTGGAGGGCTAGTGCTATATTGGCAATTAATCCCCAAATACGGTAGAGAAGAAAAATAAAAATTGCAACAAGAATAAAGCCGATAACGCCGGTGTAAAGTCCCATTTGGATGGCATCAGCACCAAGATTGGGACCTACGGTTCTCTCTTCAATGACCGTGAGCGGTGCGGGGAGGGAACCAGCGCGGAGCAGGGCAGCCAGAGTTGAGGCTTCTTTGGGATCAAAGTTTCCTGTAATTTGACCTTGTCCATTGGGAATGACACTATTGATGGTAGGCGCCGTTAAAACTTTATTATCCAGAACAATAGCAAAAGGACGGTTAATATTTTGTCGTGTTATATCGGCAAATATTTTAGCGCCAGCGGAATCTAGCGTAAATGAAATAATAGAACGTCCTGGTATTTGGGGGTCAAAACCTGCACGGGCATCTTTCAGGACATTTCCATCTAAAGCGATTTGATCATAAATTGCATAATGTTGTGTCTCATCTGTATATCCAGGGAGAATAGAAACACCTATAGGGGGATTATTGGGGTCCACATTAGAAGGAACAAGATGAAAACTCATCTTAGCGGTTGTTCCTAAGAGATCACGCAGTTGTTTGGGATCTTGTAGGCCAGGCAATTGGACCATAATACGATCATTTCCAATCTTTTGGATGGCTGGTTCTGAAACACCAACTTGATCTATACGGCGACGGATGATTTCTAAGCTTTGTTCAATAGCATTGCTTACACGGTCTTTTATACCAGCTTCCGTTAATGTGACGCGGAGAGTTTCATTTTGAGCACTGATCGCGATGTTATGTTCTGTTGTGCCAAAGCTACTATGTATGGGAGTTATTAATGTTTTCAAAGCAGAGAGCGCTTTTTCAGTTTGCGATGGGTCAGAAATAAGGGCAATAACGCTATCTTCAACGATACGCACACTTGAGGTTCGGATTTGTTTTTCACGCAATGTATTGCGTACACTGCTTAAAACTGTGTGTAACTGATCGTGTTTTAACGTTTTGCTATCAACCTCGAGCAGGAGAGAAGAGCCTCCTTGAAGGTCAAGACCAAGTGCTACACGGGTGTCGGGTAAGAATTTCGAGTTTTTAACTTGTTCGTGTGAAAATAAATTGGGTAAGGCAACATAAATGCTGCCTAAGAGAATAAAACAATAAAGGGCAGTTAACCAATTAGGTGTACGCATGATATATTCCGCAAATAGGCAATCTAACAGTTATTCAAAGTTAAAAGCACAAGTAAAATAAGATGATCGTTTTTATAATTCAAGGAAGAGGATTAAGTGTGTTCATTGGGGGGAGCGCGTTTATTTGAGAAATATTGCGTTTTAACGCTACGAAATTGTGTGTCAACAGCTGGAATCTTTATTAAAAAGAAATCCAATGCTAGGATTCTTTGAAAGGTTCTCATAAAAATAGATTCTGTATGGCATGTTACAAGTTTTTTGTTTTCAGTTGTGGTAACATTCACCTGATCACACTTATTGTGTAAATCAAATCTATTCGTTTTAATGATATTATTGGTGTGTGATTGTTTGATTAAATAAGCACGCGTTCCTAGGTTGTTCGTCAAGAATACACCTAAACTGGATAGAAAAATCCAAGTTGTCAAAGGAAGAAAATCTTCTTTTTTGCAATAAAGGTGCAAAAAAAACATGCTAGAGTGCCTTCTTTAATCTTATTGAGTTCATCTTATTTAATTCTTTTATCTTATTACCAGTATTATAGGATAAGGGAAAGCTTTTATAAGATTATTCTATAAAAGTTGAAAATATCTATTTTATAGCATATTTAAAAGAGAGGAATAAAATCCTTTTTGTTCTTACAAGGTAGATATGTATTCATTTTGTAGAAAAAATATCCACATACTTTTCCTTCTTTTGGGGATTATCTTTGTATTTAATTCTGGTGCATGGGGGAATAGGGGGGCACAAAATACAATTGTCGAACAAACGATAGCTTCTTATTCAGTTGATGAAATTATTCAACAACAACTGTTGATTATTAAGACTCTTGAAGAAAATACTGAAACTTTAAAAAGAGATTTTGACAGAAAGCCAGAAGATGAGCGTGCTTTAGAAGAATTGCGGTTACGTGCACAAGATATCGGTGAACGTGCTATTGAGGCAGCATTTGTTTTGCGTTCTCCTCTTAATGAGATTAATACACTTCTTGATCAATTAACGGAGCTCCATCGTGATGTGAAAAAACTGAAAAGCTCAGTGAAGGAATATTCTTACTTGATAGAGCAAAAAGCTAAAATTAACAGTATCATGCTTCGTTTTGAGGCAATTTTCTTAGCGGCAAATAGAATAGCTGAACTTTCTATTTCTCAATCTCGGGAGCTTTTTAAACGCACGCTTACGTATAGGCTTGAGTTTTCGATTGCGATGGTTCAGCATCTCGCCCAAACAACAAAAGAGGCTTCATCAGATTTTCTTTTGTTGTTAGATTCTTGGTGGAATTTTATATTTTATTTCAAGTTTTTACAACTATTTCTTTGCTTTTTAATTCCACTTTTTATTACTTTGGGACTTTCGTATTTTTCTCAAAAAGTTCTTGTTCATGTGTATTGCCATTTTACGAAGTCTAATGAGGAAATATCTTATTTACAACGCTTATTGATCGCCTTTATTTCAGTTCTCTTACCTTCACTTGTGTGTATTCTTTGCGTTTATCTTGTGTTGTTTTTGTTTCGTAGTTTTAACTTAGATCCAGGTAGGCTTACAACAGTTTTTGATATGATAGGTTGCCAAATTATTTTAGTATTTTTAATCAATCGCTTAGCGATTGTTCTTTTATCATCGAATAAGCCCCATGTGCGTCTTTTCAGTATTGCGCCATCGTCTGCTTATCAATTAGTGATTTTACTCACTTCTTTAGGGGGGATTTTGGCATTTGACGCTGTTCTTGATAGTATTTATCAAATCATTTCAGCGCCTCTATCTTTGACAATTGCTAAAAGTTTTATTGCTGTTTTTCTGATAGCGATATTGCTGTTTATAATATCATTTGTACCTTTGCGGTTTAGACGTAGGCGTGTTCAAGAAGAAAAAAAAGAGCCATACTTTTGGCCATTTTATATACGCATTCCTCTTATTGGCTTTGGGTTACTGCTCTTTGTGTTGAATTTTTTAGGTTATGTTGGTCTTGCGCGTTTTATTATGCAGCAAATTATGATTGATGGAGTATTTTTAGTTCTCATGTATTTAGGAATACAAAGTGCTCAAGCACTTGGAACTAAAGGCCAATTGATGAAAACAACGGCTGGTCACCTTTTGATGCAGCGATTTCATTTAGAAGAAAAAACGATGAATCAATTGGGAGTTTTTGTGAGCGTTTTTCTCAATTTGTTTGTTGTTATATTTTGTACAATGCCAATTGCTGTACAGTTTGGATTTTCCTATTCTGATTTAAAAGCAGTTTTGTGGCAATCGGTGACCGGTTTTCAGATTGGAAATATGACTCTTTCTTTGACTTCTCTTGTAACAGGAATTATTTCTTTTTGTGTTTGCTGGTTTCTTATTCGCCGATTTATTGGTTGGTTAGATAGTGTTGTGTTGGTTCATGGAGAGTTCGATTCTGGTATACGTAATTCTATCAAAACAGTGATAAGTTATGGAGGCGTTGTTGTATCTGCTTTGACGGGATTATCAATGGCAGGTTTGGATCTTAGAAATTTCGCTCTTATTGCTGGAGGACTTTCACTTGGTATAGGTTTTGGTTTACAGAATATTGTCCAAAACTTTGTCTCTGGACTTATTATTTTAGTTGGAAGACCATTTAAAATAGGAGACTATATAGAATCTGGATCAGTAGCTGGTGTTGTTAAGCGTATTAGTGTGCGTGCAACGGAACTTGAGACGATTCAGCGTAAGACAATTATTATTCCCAATTCAAGCCTTATTAATAACAACGTTAGTAATTGGACACGACGTAATAAAGTAGGACGAATTGATATACCAGTTACTGTATCATCTAAGGTTGCTCCAGAGCATGTTGTTGAAATTTTGTTAGAGATTGCTTCTGAGACAGAAGGCGTTTTAAAAAATCCTATCCCACAGGTGAGTTTTACTGCATTTGATCATAAGAGTTTTTCCTTTAATTTGGCTATTTATGTTCCTAATATTACCTCACCTTCTCATGTAACCAATGCTCTTCGATTTAGCCTATATAAGCGTTTTTCTGAGGAAGGAATCTTAGAATGCTGAAATATACTTATGCTTTGATTACAGTTATTCTGTTAAGTATTTTTACCATAACAGCTTTTGCTGCAACAGTGAAGAATACTGATTTAAAGATACAGTCTCTTATTGTTGTTGAAGGAAGTATACCTTCAACAATTTCTTTAAATACTCATCAAATAATTACAATTTGTATGAAGGGATGTTTTATAACTTTTCCTAATAAAGATCGTTTTGCAATAAAGGCAGATGATACTATAGAAATCAGTAGGGGAAGAGCAATTTTTAAATAAAATGATTGAGAATTTGTGTTTAGAGACAAGATTTAGAAGGATAATGATATTGTGCGTAATTAATAAACACATCCTTTAGAAAATGGTAAAAAAGTATGATTTTAGTATAAAATAGATGTGTTTTTATACTATGTAGAATCTACAGTATGCATTTAGGGTGTAAGAATATTTAGGTATTTTTATAATATTTTTAATGAATATCAATTTTCTAAAAATTATTACATCATTTTATGCATTTTTTCTCATAAAAAATGCATAAAATGTACTATTTTGTAATTTTTTTGCAGTATTATTGATACAAAATGTTTTATATTTTCTCCTTTTAAAAATATAATAGTTTTTTTATTAAATATTTATTATTTGAAGTATTGATTATTATAATATTTTAAAATTTATTTGATAATATTAAATTTTGATGTAATGATATATTAGTATAGTGATAGATTTAAATGTAACTATAAAGGAGTACATGCGATTTTGCGGCATAAGATTTTATAAAACTTTGTTTTTCTAAATGTGATTTTTGATTATATTTAAATTTAGCAATGGGGTATAATTTTATGAATACAAAATTTATAACAGCATCTGTTTTTTCGTTAATTTCACCTTCTATAGTACATGCTGCAGATGTGGTGGCTCACGAAGAGCCAGTACATGTTGCCTCAGAAGTTTTTGCTTCTTCACCTTTTTCTTGGGCAGGTTTTTATTTTGGGGGGCAAGTTGGGGGCTTTTCAAGTAAAATTTCTGCAACAACGCCTCATGTTGATATTCCTCTCCATCATACTGAGGAGAGTAAAAGTAAACCATGGATCCCCATCGAGAAACAGTATCTGCCCGATCTTTCTGGGTTTATAGGTGGTTTTTATGCGGGTATTAATTTTGATCTCGGTAATAATTTTATTATGGGGGTTGATACGGATATCGTTTTAACGGAAAAAAAGGATACAAAAACAAAATTTCAGGCTGATGAATCGAGTGCTGGTGGGACTGGTACTGATGGTCCTAGTACTGAAGGATCGGGTAGTGATACTGATGCAAGTGCAGAAAAAAAAAGTCGAAAAAGGGCAAAACTTGTCAGGAGACAGGGTAGAGGCTTTTCTCGCTCTGCTGCAGATGCTAAAGAAGAGAAAGACAGTTTAACTTTTAATCATACGTTAAAACAAAAATGGACAGGTGCTACACGGGTGCGTGTTGGGTTTTCTGCAGGGCGTGTGATGCCTTATATTGCTGGTGGTGTTGCTTATGGACAGTTTCAAGATATTCTGTCGACAGTAATTACGGGAAGTGAGCCATTTAATAGGACATCGGATGTAACAAAAACGATGATGGGTTATACTCTCGGTGGTGGTGTTGATTTTGCAATGACAGACCATTTTGTTGTGCGTGCGGAATATCGTTACTCAGATTTTGGTAAAAAGAAATTTAAAGACGAGATTGAAGTTAAGTATAAGACGAATGATTTTCGCGCAGGAATAGCTTACAAATTCTAGTTTTGTAGGATAAAGGAGCTTAAATTTAAAAGGTCCTATTTCTTTGATAGGGCCTTTATTTTTTAATTTTATGCATTGCAAATACTATTTTATGGTGAAAAAAGGGAGCTTTGACTTTGAGTGAGAATGAGGAGGTAAGGAAGAGTTACTCAGATTCTTAATTGTTAAGAATGAAAAATTTTTAGTTCACGAGGTGTGGTTGAAATATATGTTAGCAAAGAAGGATTAATTCGTCTTTCATATTATTACAGTTATCATTTTATAATATCGTTATAGAGTTGCAAACAGTAAATTTAAAGAGAGTTTTTACTATCTAAGTAATGAGAAAATAAAGAAAATACACATAGAGCGATGCGGGCAGCGTGCACGTTTGTGCACCAATTTTTTCTTCCCTTAGAACTCTCTACAATATCATCTGATAGCGCGGTTTATCTTTTTTCTATTTAATAACTAATTGTTTTTATTTTATTTATTAAATTGCTTTTTATATATAATCTTGGTACCAGATGAAAGTGCTCTAAGTGCGATTCAAAAGATGGTTTTTAAAAGGTGGTTCGAAGAATAAGAATACGTGATAGACTGTCTGTCTTATCTGTATCTATCTAAAGGCAAATATGCTGATAAAGCTGGTTTATGGCTTATCGAAACTACACCAGATCAAGGATAATGGGTTTTTAGGTTTGACCTCCTTTCTCGTTGCTTTCAACCATTGAGAGCTCTTTTGCTATATCTAGGGTGAGATGATATTCTATACTTGGACGACCGCCTTTAGGTTTCGATAAATTTTTACCGAAACTCATAACACCTTGATTTTCTTGAGGGGCATTAGGTTTTACTCTTTTTTGAGTAAAACTCACAAAGTTCTGATTTTCTTTAAAAAAATATTCCTCAATTTGTCGTGCAATCCAATCATTGAAACGCACATTAACCTCTAAAAATGCATATAATTCACGTGCGTTAACAGTTTGAACTGTTTCTTGGCCAATAGTTTGTTCTTTAATTTCTATAAGAGTGTTCATGATGAACTTCTTACTATTTAGACGTTTTTCATTAACACTTTAATTAGAAAGTGCCGGGCGCTGAAAAACACGCTAGTAAGTCTGTCGTTATGCTTTCCCTAAAAAGGGTATTTTTTAGCACAACCACACCCGATGAGCCTTTCACATACTATCTCGAGCATAAAAAATAACCGATTTTTAAAATGCGGGGAAAGATTGTTTCGTAATTCATCTGCTAATCGCTTAAGTGTTTTTCAAGCACTTAATTTAACGATATATGTTTTCCGTGAATCTTGTCAAGTAATAAGATGACGGTGTGGAGTACATAGACATAGCTTGAGAACATGATCTAGCCTTTCTTATTAGCAGCGTATTCTTGACGAGTAAGTTGATACTGTATGTTTTTGATTAATCTTTCATTGTTTTTTTTACAATAGCACTTGCAATCTCTGGCTTGGACATCACCCCAGCAATTGAGAGGACTTCTTGTGTTGCAATGGGAAATTGATTTTTATCCACTCTTTGAAATACATTACCATTCAGCTTTTTTAATTCAACACGCTTTGGAAAACTGCCTCCCTTGATAAAAGCATGGGGTAAGATTTCTTTTTTTCCAAACATTTTGTAAGCCACACCGCGTTTTGTTTCTCTTGCTTGAAAAAAAATTAAGAGGTATCAGTGTTCCAGAACCAATGATATCTGTCTCAAGAAACTTTGCTGTCGCTTTTTCTTTAATATAACCCCCTTTTTTGATACGCTTTGATTGGGCAGATGTAACTTTGGCAATTTGCTTTTCGGTAAAGCGTTCGACTTGTTTTGCTGTGTTGTTTACAGCATCACGCAGAGTCCAATTAAGGCGAGGGGCTTGAAGACTTGTGAAGATATCCTTCACCTGTTGAAGATAGCATTTTGGGTGGATGATTAACTTCAACTTCTAAGCCTTTTTTGGGGGGAGGTGTTGATGACTTGGAAGCTTTAGATGCTTTTGGTTTTTCGAGTGAGGTTTTCTCTGTCACTGGTTCAGATGATGTTTGTGTGGAGTCTTGTTCTATTTGCTTAATTTGTTCAACTGCCTTGTCAGGTTTTGCTGTTGTTTTGACTTCAACAAAAAGTTTTGCAGCATTGGCGCGCTTGAGACGTGCGTAGACTTGATTGGAAACCTCAACAAATGGATTATTTTGTGTTGAAGTTTAAAAACGAACAATACTCTTATTATCGCTAACAATACACATTGGCTTCGTGATGATTGCTTTCATCATTGCTCCTTTTGAGTCATAATTAATGACATCATTAGTCAAATATTGATTTTTATTCTGTGAAAAATAGATTAGTCAGAATTACCTAGAAAACAGAGCTTTCTAGCTATATTAAAGGCATGATATTTTACTGAATTTTTGGGAACATTTTTGAATTTTGGATGCAATTTAACCAATACAGAATCATTATGAAATAAGAATTTTTACATATTGTCAACAGAAAAAATCTATATTTTATATTTTTTTATTTTAAAATAGAATATATAGAATTTTCTAAGACATTTTAGATTTTATAAATTATTGAGCAATTATTATAGGAGGGAAAGGCCATGACAGGTCCAGAAATATTAGATGCCGTGTATATGGTATCAATGATAGTTATATCTCTCTTAATTATAGCGTTTTGTTTGCCTGCTGCCTTTTGATTTTCATTAATAGTTTGCAGATCATATGCAATTACACGCTTTTGTAAAAAAATCTAGAGTGAGAAATTTTTCCAGATTGATGAGCTAAATATTAAGCTCGTGAAGGCCTGCTGTTGCCAAAAAAGCATATCTTGTTAAACCTCTTTCTTGTGCACAATCATCAATTGCACGTAAAAGCCCTCGTTCAATTGATATATTTATACGTACCACTTCTGCATCATTTTCAATAAAGGGGAATTGTATTAAAAAAGCTCCTTCTGACAAAGCTGTTTTGACAGATTTCCGTTGTATGCACTTCTTCAAATTTTGAAGGAATAGGCACTGTATCCATATCTTCACAATAAAGTTGAAGTGCTTCTGTTGCATTTTCGATTAAATTTTCTTCCTTATCAGCAGCAGAAAAAAGTCCCTCAAAATCAGGAAATTGAACACCAAAAGCAGAATCTTCATCTTTATGAACAAGAGCAAAAAATCTCTTCATTTTTCTTCTCTTTTTTTAACCAGCCTGCTTGTTGTGCAATAGAGCGTGTTGTTCCAATCGGAAGATTTTTTTAGGATGTGGAACAATAACAACCTTACCATCTTTTTTTAATTTATGATGAGAACCTTTTACTTTGACAAGT
>NZ_JBHILT010000102.1:0-1310 GCF_042193405.1 Bartonella sp. TT110JLCBS | reverse complement strand
CTATTTATTAACCACATTTTGGTTCATTTAGAAAGATGTTTTATTTATAGAAAACAATATTTTATCATACAATTTCTAATGTGATACGTTATGAGTCTTATTGAGAGAGAATGAGAGAAAAGAGAGCTAAAGTTATCCACAGATCATGGGGTTATGCACTCCATATCTTAAGATTGACCCGTGACATAAGCCGCCCATTTATCCATATAGACACGGCGCTGTTCTAAATAGTCAGTCCGACGATAGGCACGCTCTACTTTACCTCCTACTGTATGACTTAGAATGGTTTCAGCGACCTCATAGGGGGCATCGGTTGTTTCAGCGAGCCAATTGCGTAAACTAGAACGAAAACCATGCGGGCAGGCTTCAATTTTATTTTTTCTCATATACGCCGCCATCATCGTATGTGAAAGAGGACCACGACCGGTAAGTGAAAAGATGAAATCACTTTTAGAAATACAGCGGGCTTGTTCAATTACTTTTAATGCTTCAGATGATAAGGGGACGCGAAATTCTTTTGTTGTATCACGCTTTCCTTTCATATTCTCAGCAGGTATGGTCCATATATCCCCATCAATTTGATCTTTATGAATATGACGTAAAGGGTTAGAGCGAACCCCTGTAAGGATAAGCAAGCGCAAAGCAAGATGTGTTATGTTTTGTGTTTTACAGAGGAACTGATAAAAAGCTGGTATATCTTTCCAATCCATTGCTGGTCTATTAGTGATCTTATGACGTTGTTTTCCTAAGAGAGCACGTGCTTTTTCTGTTGCTTGTAAATCAACATCCAAACCCAAAGCAGCCGCATGTTTGAGACAAAGATTAAGACGTATCAATGCTATCTGAGCTGTTCCAGCTTTTGTATGCCAAATGGGAGAAAGCGTATCGCGTATCTCTGTTTGTGTAATCTCTGAAACGGGGAGGCAACCTAATTTAGGGAGAATGTAAAGCCGCAAAGGTGAAAACCAATCACTAGCCTTACCATCTCTTTTTAATTCGGCTTTACGACTTTCAAAAGCATCTACGGCAATGTCTTTTAAGTAATGGAGATTGCTTATTGCCTCACGCTTTTGTTTATCGCGTTCTTGAATAGGGTCACGCCCTTCACGAAGAACAGCACGCCACCCAGTTGCTAATTCACGGGCTTGTTTTAAAGAGACATGTCTTAAGGCACCCAAGCCCATTTCACGGCGCCGACCATGAATGGTATAGCGATAAATCCATTGAGCACCTCCATCTTTACGCTTATGAAGTAACAAGCCGGCACCATCATTATATTTGCCAGCTCCCAATGTTGCGACAGCCCTTGC
>NZ_JBHILT010000101.1:0-1313 GCF_042193405.1 Bartonella sp. TT110JLCBS | reverse complement strand
CTCTCTTGTGCCGTCTTCGTATTCGTAGAGGTTGTAAAAATACTCCTCTGCTCCGTCTCCCCAAGGAACATAACCAATAGCTGTTGCAATAAACTCTTTTTGCATGGGTTGTTTACGCTTTTTTAAGAACAGGTCTTTTAATATTCTCATGTTTTTAGTCCATAATTTTACCAATTGGTCTATTTACCTAAAATTTGACCGTACAGAGCGTTTTATATTTCGGATAGGTTTTATCATAAAATCTTTAAATCGCTTTGTACGGTGCCTTTTTGTCGATTTAAATGCATGTCTAATCGTAAAATGATCAGCACTTTTCACTAGTTTGCTGTTTTAAGCCGCTTTAGAATTGCTACTGTCATGACACTCTTCACTAGGCTTGCCTATTCTCATGAATGAAATGCGCTTGCCTCCTAAGGCTAGGTTACGCGTATTTTCAACTGCTGTAAAAACTCTCTCAGCAACACCATAAAGCCTGCTTTCTAAATCACGACAATACTGCGCTAGATCAGCACAAGAGGGAACAAAGGTTGTGGACATGCCTTTTGCTTCACCACGTATAAGATTTTTAACAGCTTGCAATAAAGACCAGAGTGAAATGCCGTTAAGAGCTGCGATATAAGCCTTTGCACGCGCTTCTACATTCGAAACTTTTTGCATTGTCAAACCACCTTCAAGCACATCAAGAGCCTCTGCTATGTCTTCAACAGACGCTTTCAAGGTAAGTAAGTTTTGAACAGTCTGATAAGCTTCTAAAGCTTGTTTCTCTAGGGTTGCTGTCAATTGAATGCCATTTCTCAAGGTCCATGGGAACTCCAGAGTTACACATTGCTCTATCTGTTGCACGGTATCTTGTAGAGGCGTCACTAAGCTGTGTTGCACCGATAAGATTACGGATTGTCTCTCCGGTACCACCACGAGTTCTTTGATCTTTTGAAAAGTTTCCATTGTTTCCACCATTGTTGTTCGTATTTTTTATTTTTTCTAAACCCTCGATAGCCCTGCGCACCCAGTTTCTCCATGTTGCTTGCCAATCGATTTTGGTTGCATTTGCTCCGGCTTTTGAACGCCAATAATCTCGAAACTTCGCAATTTCGACTTTGACGCGCTCTGGAGGCAAGCCCTCTGCAATGGCAAAATCGTAATCGGGTTCAAAATCCGTAGGCAATCGACAACCGCGATTAGCTTGCGTTCGTTTTGCTTTTTTGGGAACGTTCTCTTGCTCGTGAATGGAAGGTTGGTTGTCTGATGAGGTTTCGATTTGCTCTGATGTGATCTCAACAGCAGCAACCTCTGTTGGCTCGTCAACCAAATCG
>NZ_JBHILT010000100.1:0-1397 GCF_042193405.1 Bartonella sp. TT110JLCBS | reverse complement strand
ACGTAGCGCATAGTCATTAGGCTTTGTAAATTATTATCTTTCTCCATGCTTCATATTGCTGCTGCCATTCCTTCAGTGCCCAATTATAAGCAAAGCGCGCGCAACCACTGGCTCGAGCCATGTAGCTTCGTTGTTTATTGTTTAAGTCTAGAGCTATTTTGTGAGCAACAATCATTGCGATGCCTCTACAGCTTGACGAACATTCTCTAATAAGCTTTTACTTGAAAAGCATAAGATCAGAACCAGGAGGAGCTAGCCGTAATAGCAGCGTATCGTACCCCCAATTGACAGCTAAACTTAGAAATATCAAGACAATATAACCAATGACCATTGCTGTTTGGTGTTCAAAAGGTGTAGAGCCCGCTACATATCCAGTAAAAAAAATAAATAACACCAGCAAACTCCCCCCTGCTATAAACTCTGTTAAAATAATAACCGGTTTACGAATAAGCAAAAGAAAAAGGAAAAGAAAAAAAAGGCACGTTTTCAATATCTTATGTAATATTTTATAAACGATAGAAAACACTCTACGTATTATAGTTATTAAAATTGATTGTTTGGAATTTGGATTTTTCTCTTTTTTATTTAATTTATTAGTAGATAGAGTGTCCATTACCCCCTCCAATATTTTTATCTATAAAACGCTTTATGGCTATATGATACGTTTTATTTTATTCACGATTATTTATATACCTATATAAATAATTATTTCAATTTTATGATTTTTTAGTGCTTAATGTGACATAATTTTTAAAAAGCAGGCGCCCCCCCGCGCCTGTTATTTATGCTACTTCAGCGACCGTTTTAACAATATTATCGCCTTCATAAACCTCACAATTTCTGGGAACGAAAGAAAACCTAGCAGATCTTTTTATTATTGCATTGCCATATACATTACCACTAATATGGAAATAACCAGAGATCTTCGCATTGCCATAAACAGAACCGTAAACTTTAGTATGACACCCCACGCTAGCATTTTCATAGACCTTGCCATAAATTTTCGCTGCGCCACTAACAACAGCATGATCATAAACTTCTGCATTTCTATGAATACGTGCACTCCCAGATAATTTTGCATTACCATAAACCCGTGCATGATGATAAACCCATGCGTTATAAGAAAGATGAGCATCGTCATAAACATGAGCGCCCACATACACGCGGGTTTTATCACATACATGCGCATTCCCATAAATGTGACCACAAACAATAGCATCATCACAAACAATAGCGTTATCATAAACACGACCGTAGCTAAAAGCCCATGCATTACCACCAACCCAGCAATTTCCGTCATGAGAGAGGTTATCTTCCTTCTCAATAAAACCACCAAGATCACCAGCCTTGACATCACCAAAGTCTCTTAATGCACGAATGCGATAAAGTGTAACATC
>NZ_JBHILT010000099.1:0-1401 GCF_042193405.1 Bartonella sp. TT110JLCBS | reverse complement strand
CCTAAAGGCGTCCTTGACAAAGAACCTAACGTCTTGTTTTGTCCCTCTCACGCGGCTCCGAAATCATGATTAGAAGGAGAGCGTTTAAGGGTGCCTACACAGCACCTTATAGTAGGGAAAAAACATTTGATTTTTTAACTACGTGGATAAAAAAATTATACCAAATAGATGTAAAATAGTGGAGGTTATGGACGGCTTTGTTGTTTGTGTCATACCTAAAAGGCAAAAATGGATTTAAAAAGGAATGGATTGCAATGCCTCAACATCCGATGGCTATAATAGCGAAAAGTAATTTAAACGGATATGATCTCAAGGTGTTTTTCATTCTGGCTTCTCGTCTTGATTTCGAAAATCTATTAGTCGTCAATCAAACGGAATTGGCTAAAAAAGTTGGTATTACCAGACATCACTTTAATCGAAGCGTAAAAAGACTAATAGCTATGGATATTCTTTTGGAAGGTCCTCGTATTGGGATTAATAGATCCTACCGTCTCAACCCAAACCTTGGTTGGAAAGGTAGTGCTAAAATCCACAAAATAGCTCTTAGAAAGAACTTAAAAAATCGCATGAAAGCAGCCGGTATTCAAGGTGTATATGAGAATAGAAAACCTTTAGAAATGGACATTAGTAATCAAATAGATCTTGAAGATTATCTTAGATAAAAAAATAATTAGCTCCATTTATCTATAAAATAAGAGGCTGCCCCCTCCTCAATTCAAAAAATCTGCTTTAGCAGGCATTTTTGATGCTTAAAATATACAGATACAGAAGAGAAAAATAATAAAAGCATAGTAGTTACGCTTCACAATGTTACCAATAATGGTAACATTGTAGCTTAATGAACAACTTCTTCTTGTATTTTATAACGATACACATTACAGTGAATCATGATTTTGGGATTTAAACATAAAGGGCTTGAAGCCTTCTACACTACTGGTACTACAAAAGGAATTCAGTCTGCTCATACTCAAAAGTTAAGGCGTATTCTAGGTGCTCTTGACGTAGCTATATCACCAAATGATTTGAATTATCCGTCCTTTCGATTACATCCTTTAAAAGGTGATCTTAAGGGCTTTTGGTCAATTACAGTAAATGGAAATTGGCGTGTAATATTCCGTTTTGTTGGTATAGATGTCGAATTAGTTGATTATCTAGATTATCATTGAATAAGGAGAGATAAAAAATGATGAAAAACCCTCCACATCCTGGAGAACTCTTGCGTGAAGATGTAATCGTAGAGCTTGGTTTATCTGTTACCGAAACAGCTGAACGGCTTGGTATGTCTCGTGTAGCTTTTTCTAGGGTTTTAAATGGAAAAGCTGCTGTTAGTCCCAATCTCGCTATTAGACTTGAAATGGCTGGTGTGAGTACTGCACGTGCTTGGCTAGCTATGCAAACAAA
>NZ_JBHILT010000098.1:0-1426 GCF_042193405.1 Bartonella sp. TT110JLCBS | reverse complement strand
GAATTTATAAGAATTGGATTTTCCATAATTTTTCCTCCCTAACGCCTCTTGGCGATTGTTTGTGCGTGGTTTATGGATACCAATGTAGCGATTTTGAAAACAAAGTCAACAAAAAAATGTAGCGATTTTAAAAATTTTTTTTAAAAGTAATAAACTAAAGGCTTGCTTGAAGAGAAGTATAAAAGTATTAACTCATATTCTGGCTGGCTTAATCCAGTCGATAGGTGCACACCATTCTAATTCTACATCTACGATATCAGCATATTTTCCATTTATACTGGATAAAACCCATTTCCCTTTTTCTTTCCCTAGACGTAATACTTTGATGTAAACTTTTCCACATTTAGTTTTTATGATGGCGCGGTTGTTAATAAGATCCTCTGGTGGCAAATGATAGGAATAAAAAAGAAGGCTTCCTTCTTCAATGGCTGGAAACATAGAATCACCTACCACGCGAACAGCAACAGTTCCTTTAGGAGCAGATGGCGGGGCTTCTACTTCTTCTAGACAACCAGAATCTATTGCGATTATTTCTCCTCCGGCTCCTACAGATCCAATCAAAGGAACTAAGTGATTAGTAGGAATAGAAGCACCTGTAAGCTTTGATATTTCTAATAATTCTCGAGCAGAAATATCTCTTGTTCCTTTTAGCATTTTATTGACGGCAGCACGATCTATCGAGCGACCTAAAGAAGCGGTTAGCTGTCTTGAAAGCTCTGATTGGCTTAATCCAGCTTCAGATAAGGCATTTTGCAACCATTGTGAGATACTTATTGTCATATCTTTATTGTAGGTACGTTGTATACAATCGTCATTTTCTAATTTAGCAACATGTGGTTTCATTATTAATTTTCCTTCTTGACATTGTTTTTATAATCGCTACATAATGTGCTATGAAACAATTTTCGGAAATAATAAATCTATTAGGTGGGGTTCGTAGGGTATCTCAGTTGCTTGGGGTGCATAGAACACGCGTATATGTCTGGCTCCGTCCTATATCAAAAGGTGGAACTGGTGGGAGAATTCCAACAAAACATATCCCAATTCTTTTGAATGAAGCCAAAAGAATTGGAGCACCGATTAAGGCAGAAGACTTTTTCTCGTTTTTTTATAGGACGCAATCATGTGATTCTAAATTATCTTCACAATCTGCTTTTATTGCTGCTTCTACAGAAAAGAATGAACATCAACAGCATCATTCACACTCTTAAACAGGCAAAAATAAAGAGATCAAATAAATAGATTACGCGTCACCATGCGCACGCATAAATACGCAACAGCTTTAAGGGGGGGGATTATGATCACTCATTTATATTTAATAAAAAAAGGGGATGCGCATGTCTAATGGTATGCCATGGATAAGATTCCATTTGTATGACTGGATAAGTGGTACAGATGGAATGACGTTAGAGCAAAGGGGCGCTTA
>NZ_JBHILT010000097.1:0-1434 GCF_042193405.1 Bartonella sp. TT110JLCBS | reverse complement strand
AATTAAAATGGAATAAAAAAGTAAAATAATTACACACAACGTACTTTACTTTATGTTCAAAATAATAATAATGACAACAAATATCAGGATGTATATAACAATAAAAAAGAGTCATATTAAAATGAAGTAGATCATTCTTGTGATTTTGATTGCAAACCTTTTATCAGCTTGTGTATTAGCACCAAAGCTAAAACAGCCCAATGATAGGAACCGTGTGCCTATTAATAAAACAATCCCTGCCGAAATCAAGAGAGCAAACAGATGAAAAAGATATTTATTATAACAGGAATGATTACCCTTTTGGGAATGATAAATTTAACTCTAATATCTAACTTTAGTTGGGCTTCTGGGGCTCAAGATTCAACTATTCAAATTCCTCTCCCTGTTTCAAAAACAGAATATCTGAAAATTATTGAGTTATTAAACCAACAAATTAAAGAAAGCCAAAACCAGATCGAAAACGCGAAAAAAATCCATCAGTCTATAACAGGAAATAGAATCCAAAAACCAACAATAGGAGAGGACAAGAGCTTTTTCATACAAGATTCGCCTTCTATCTATCCAAAAACGCATTCCAACTACAGTGGCGTAGATGCTGGACAATTTCAAAGCGTTTTATATTCTGTTCTTGACGAAGAGAAAAGGTTTACCTTCTGGTCATTGCCGTATCATGAGATGCGCACAATAATTAATACCCGTCTTAACTATAGTGGAATTGTCGATAAAGCTGTAAGTTTGCAAACTTTTCAAGACGCAGAGAACCGCTTTACACAAATTGTCGATTTCTTAAATAATATAGATAAAACAAAAGATTTGAAAGGAGTTTTCGAGCTGCAAACACGCATCAAGACCATGTCAGCCATGCTCCAAAATGAATATACAAAACTACAAATGGTCAGAAATTTAAGCGATAACGAAGAGGCTCTTATCGAAATACAAAAACGTAAATTGTATGGAAAAATTATAAACTCTAACAACAACGATATGCCTACAATAAGATCTAACCAATAAAGCTCTTTACAACATTTGCTTTTTTTCATGAAAACAAAATCCACTGTAGAAGGTTCAGTACTATCTGAACAATTCAGAGAGGCAGAAAGCTTTTATCAAAGTCAAGATATCGCGATGAAAACACTTAGGTAATGTATAAATGAAAATGAAGCGTTTAGCATGTATCTATGTTTTAAGGTAATAAAAAGTTGAAAATTCGTTAAAGAGGAATTCCATGGACTTTACAGTGTTCACGCAACTTTTCAATAAAATTGATCAGATAACAAAAACATATGTCACGGATATTTCCTCAAAAACAATAGCTACAATTACACCCTTTGTATCAATCGGTATCACAATTGCTTTTATCATCTATGGTTGGCTCATCATTCGTGGCGCTATAGATATGCCTCTCTCCGGATTTGTAAATCGTTTCCTACGGAT
>NZ_JBHILT010000096.1:0-1457 GCF_042193405.1 Bartonella sp. TT110JLCBS | reverse complement strand
GACAGGTTGTGTCGTGCTGTGGGCAGTGGTTCTTTGACCCTTGAGGGACGCCCTGAAATCATGGCGGATCAACCTCTCATCCTTCAAGGGTTTCGTGGGCAAATCAATGGACCATGGAAAGCTGCAACCGTCACCCACCGCTATGAAAAACAAAGCGGATACACCACAGAAATCACACTCGAGGCACCAAACAAGGGAAAAGAAAGCAACAAAGAATAGAAGCTGGGCTGGTTGCCCAGCCAACGGGAGAAGTTTAGCGACCAACCCGTCCGATGCAACTCAACTCAACATCGCAGCCACTTCTTCTCACTTAAAGCAATGAGAAGACGGCGAATATAGATGGAAGAGTGTTAAAAAATAATGGATATACTTTGTAAAGAAATATTTAAATCTGTTGATCCTATCACACCAGCTGCTGCTTATATTGGAGGCAAAGTCAGGTTAGCCAAAACCATTGTCAAAATGATCGAGGATATTCCACATAGCATTTATGCGGAGCCTTTTGTTGGTATGGGGGGAATATTCTTTAGACGAAAATTGATTCCCTCTGTTGAAATCATCAATGATTTCTCAGGAGATGTGGTGAATTTTTTTCGGGTGTTACAACGCCATTATCACCCTTTTATGGATCTATAGGAGTTCCAGATCAGTAGCCGTGAGGTGTTTGAACGATTACGTACACAAGATCCAAATAGCCTCACGGATTTGGAACGGGCTTTGCGGTTTTTATATTTGCAGCGTTTAAGTTTTAGCGGGAAGGTAGCCGACCGTACGTTTGGAGCTAAAAAAGACCGTAGTGCACAGTTTAATCCTTTGAAACTTGAAGGCTTATTAAAGCTTATTTACCGTCGTTTAGCGAGTGTTACCATTGAACATTTAGACTGGTCTAATTTTATTATGCATTATGATCGACCAAACACCTTATTTTATCTTGACCCGCCTTATTGGGGTGTTGAGGATTATTATGGAAAGGATTTGTTTAAGCGAGAAGATTATCAGACGATGTCTGCACTTCTTTCGCAATTAAAAGGGAAGTTTCTTTTGTCTCTCAATGATGTGCCAGAAGTTCGAAAAAGTTTCAGTCAATTCCATATAAGAGATGTGAAAACAGTTTATTCGTGTAACTCTTTAAATAACACAATTGCTGGTAAGGAGCTCATCATTACCAATTGTGATTAGGAAAAGAGAAAACGATTCACGAAAGGGGCTTTAAATGATCTTTGAAAGGCCTTTGAAGACCCTTTGAGAACACCTTTAAAACTCTTTGAAAAAAAATAAATTGGTACAAAACCTAGTGGCAAAATATACAAAACCTGCTGGCAAGCTACAAACACACATGAAATCAATAAGTTATAGCACCATAAAAGTGCTGTGGCGGAGGGGGTGGGAATGCTACATTTATATGCAATCAATAACTTATATAAAGGTAAGGGAATTTTAATTCCATTGATTTTATT
>NZ_JBHILT010000095.1:0-1551 GCF_042193405.1 Bartonella sp. TT110JLCBS | reverse complement strand
ATTAACGATTTGAGTGTGTTCAGATAACTCTGAACACTCATTTTTGTTACAATTACAATTATAGTTAGGGGTTGTATTATGTAATTGCATAACATTTTTATTGTTTGTGCATAACATTTTTGTAAAAAATAAACGCTCTAAGAGCCAATTAAAAAGCTTAATAGCTTTTTCCAATTTAAAGGTAGACGCTTTAAAAGGAGAACCAAGAACAGATTTAACTTTATTCATACGATTTAAAAACATTGCAGCAATAGGTGTAAATTTTATTTCTTCAATACGAAGCCGTAATCGACGACAAACGCCACAAAAGGTTCTAACAGCCATATCATGATGTTTCTTTTCTTCTTTACTCTTTAAAATAGAGTGCTGAAGTTCATGGTAACGCGCGATTAAAATGCTAAGATCAATACCACAAGCAATTGGTACATGATGAGCAGAACTAAAACCATAGCGTTTATAATTAGCAGAATCCCGCATCACAATAAGACCTTTATCAAAAAGGCGTGAAAGCAACCTACTTACGTGAACAGATGTACAACCAATTTCCAGACCAATTTGATGGTTGGTTTTAAAAACTATTGGAATTTTACCTTTTTCAAAATGCGTAACTGGTACAGTATTCAAAAGTTTAGCTAATAAATGGGCTTCTGTTCCTTTGATAAGATCAGTTACTGGTAAGTCTTGTACAAGAAAAAGAAGTTGGCTTCTAGTAATGTGGCCAATATCGGTATTATCAGCAATTTTTATATATTCCCAGTGCTTTGAAGTTAATTTTCTACCAGATGTTTTATTAACCATAATTTTTAAAACCTCTCTATTGGAGGCAAAAAAAATGCTAAAAATATCCCTTTTCTACAAAATTTCTCTTGCAGAATGCTTCACGATAAATTAAATTAGGAATTACTTTGTAGATTTAATTCTTTTGAATTTAGTTTAATTTACCGTATATGTAGTACGGGCATTTTAGAAACCCTTCTGTTAACGCAGTTGGGTTTTTATTTTTTTGCCATTATATTTCCCTCTATTTGAAACGACTCATAGCTCGAAAAAAGCATGTCAAGGTCAAAGCTATATTAAAAAAAAAAGATTTTCAATATGGTAAAGCTTTCAAACAACTGTTTTTTATGGCAATACAACCTAATACAACCTACAACAATAGCAAAGCGAAATGACATATAACTAAGGAAATGCGTTCTTATATAGCGCTGTAGAAAACAACCTATACGAGTAAATAAATTTTAAATACAATAATTTTTTTTTGCAAGAATTGTCCACTAAGGACTGTGTGTATGATGATTAACTTTTTTCTGATAAAGTTCGTAGTGGAATATTGCTTTGATTTTTCAGTAGCGCTTGAGAGAACGTTTTATCAATAATGGTCAATGGAATTATAGCTCCCGTGATCTCTTCGCCAATCTTCTGGTTGTTGAAATTTGCTCGACCATAAAACATTTTGTGCTTTTTAAGCAGGGTTTTCTATTGTCTTTTCTGATCCTTTAAAAAAAGAATTTTCATTATGTTGACTGAAATAAAAGTATCAAAAAATAATAA
>NZ_JBHILT010000010.1:0-83565 GCF_042193405.1 Bartonella sp. TT110JLCBS | reverse complement strand
CGATAGTAAGAAGGATCATTTTTGAAAGCTGTTATCGCAGAACCAATATCATTGAGTGCAGCTTGATAGGTTTGTTTTAAGCGATCAGGGTTGAGAGCAGGAATGTCACTTTTATTGAGAAGGGAGTGCAATTCACTCCTAAGTTGGTCAAAATTGATATCATTGTCACTATTTTTTGCAAAAAACTGTTCAAGACTTTCGCTGTTTAAGTTTGCAAGTATAGGGGAAATATTGTTTTTTAGGCTGTCTACGGTTTGTTGGACCATGGAGCTGTTTTCTAGAGCCGTTTTAGCTCCTATCTTTGCTGTACTAGAAACCACGTGGATGGCTTGGAGGGTCATCAGCAATGTTATGAGAGCCCAGGTGAGAAAGCCATGAAGAATCCCTGAGGTTTCAGCAAAACGTCCAGCTACAAAGCCTCCCAAGGCTAGGCTAATCAGTGTAACGATAACAGAACCCACGCCAAAGGAGAGGAAAGAGCCTTCAAATGGGGTTGAAGAGGTGAAATCCATTTGGCTTAAGCCTAAAGCGGCGACCAGAAAAGAGAGGCAGATTGAGGTGGCAAGAGCCGTCACCAGTCCCGCAAAGATTGCGGACCATGAAATGGGTGTGTGAAAGAGTGAATATTTTTCTTCTAGAGATGTTTCTCCTAGAAAATTCGTCTCAAATGGTGTGTTTTCAGGAATGCGAGTTTCCATGTTTTATCTCCTTGAATATGCTGGAGATACAATGCCTTTTTGCTAATTATGTTCCAAAAGTGAATAGATATGCGCCAAAAAGGAATAGGAAAAATCTAAAGCTAAGATCGAGATCATCATGGTGGGGCATTTTCTTTTGAAACTTTTGTTTAAAGCGCGTTCATAGAGAGTTTTTGTTGATCATAAAAAAGGGGGGTGAAAACGACAAGGCATGCCTATAGGGCTTTATGAGGTCATTATATGGATGCTGTTTTGTTTATATTCTTTCATAAATTTGAATTTTTATCTCATGACAACGTCTTGGTCGATAAACATATGATAAGCGTTACGAATGGGAATATATTTATGTTTCATAAATAAAAGCACATTTTGTATAGAGAGCTCTTTCTTTGTGTTTTAGCTATTGTATTCTTTTGACAAATGCTTTTCTTTTTGATTGTATCAAAAAGTTTAAAGAGAGACCTTGTTAGGATATAAAATGTTTCGTTCAACTTTTTTTAAAAATCGTGAAATCTATGGACCTCTTTGTATTGGATTTGATCCGAGCCATAAAGTTTTGCAATCGTGGAAACTAAGCTTTGATTATAAAGGTCTAAAAGATTTTTGTGATATTCTCTTAACAGCAGTTGTTGGTAAAGTAGGTATTATAAAGCCGCAAGTCGCATTTTTTGAATTATATGGTGTGGAAGGTCTTCAAGCTCTCAAAGAACTGATTGAAAATGCACACGAACAAGGCATATTGGTTCTGGCGGATGCAAAAAGGGGGGATATTGGCTCTACTGCTGAAGCCTATGGTAAGGCTTGGCTTGGTCCAAGTAGTGCGTTCAAGGTGGATGCCATGACAGTTAATCCTTTTTTGGGTTTTGATGCTCTTATTCCTCTGATAAAGGTTGCAGAAGAAACAGGAGCAGGGGTTTTTGTGGTTGTTCAGTCTTCTAATCCAGAGGGGAAACAAATACGAAATGCGCTTATTGGTGACCAGACACTCTCTCTTCATCTTGCACAGTGTATTTGTGATTATAATAGTCAGTCTTCGGTTCTCCATCATAATATTGGCCCCATAGGTGCGGTTATAGGAGCGACATTAGGATCTGAATCAAAAGACACAATCGAGCAGTTAAAAAATAGTCTGTTTCTCGTTCCGGGTATTGGCGCTCAAGGTGGAACAATGACACAACTAGCAAATCAATTTCCACAAAGACTTTTGCAGAATGTTATTCCCTCTGTATCACGCTCTATTACAGATGCTGGACGAAATATTGTTGATTTAAAAAATGTTATCAATCATTTTGCAGAACAAGCGCAAAGCACACTGATGTCTTGAGGATTTTTGCATCTGTAATAAATCTGAAGAATTTTGAGAGGGAGGGCTTTTGAGGGGAATGTTTCCGATTTATCCAGAATCAACTGTCGCTTTGAGGTTTCTTTCAACAAGCACAGATGTCTTTTCATTGAATGTTAAGCGGGCATTTCATGTTGAGCGGGAGGCTATGTTCCTATTGAAAGTACAAATATTTTCAGTAGATTGCCTTAAGGGTAAAGGTTTGCATCTTTTAAAAGCAAAAGCTTATGCATATTGTTACCAGTTTCCAGTTGATAAAGTTATTGCAGCGTTTGTTTCTATAAGATAGACACACGTTATCGGTGAATATATATTGTTGTTAGAGAAAAACATGTCATCAAAACAAGAAAAAACCAAAGCCCGTTTACCCCGTGGGTTTGTTGATCGTACAAGTGCACAGTTGTATGCAACTGAAACAATGATTGCGCAAATTCGTGAAGTTTATGAACTTTACGGTTTTGAAGCGCTAGAAACTCCAATTTTTGAATATACAGATGTGCTGGGTAAGTTTTTACCGGATTCAGATCGTCCAAATGCGGGCGTTTTTTCGCTACAAGATGATGATGAGCAATGGATGTCTTTGCGCTATGATCTTACCGCGCCTCTTGCTCGTTATTTTGCCGAGAATTTTGAAATTTTGCCAAAGCCTTATCGCAGTTATCGTCTTGGCTTTGTTTTTCGCAATGAAAAACCAGGTCCAGGGCGGTTTCGGCAATTTATGCAGTTTGATGCGGATATTGTTGGAACACCAACGGTAGCAGCTGATGCCGAAATTTGTATGATGGCAGCTGATAGTTTGGAAAAACTAGGGTTTCAGCATCATGAATATGCCATTCGTCTGAACAACAGAAAAATTCTCGATTGCGTTTTAGAGAAAATTGGTTTGGGGGGAAATGAGCAGGTTGAAAAGCGCTTAACTGTCTTAAGAGCAATTGATAAACTGGATAAATTTGGTTCTGAAGGGGTGTGTCTGCTTTTGGGAAAAGGGCGTTTGGATGAAAGTGGTGACTTTACAAAAGGGGCGGAGCTTAAGGATAAAGAGATTGAGTGTATTCTTACCTTAACTGCTGCTGGAGCTGAAACAGCAGAAGAAACGCTTGAGGCTCTTAAAGAAGTGGTTGGTGATCATGTTCAAGGGCGTGAGGGAATTCGTGAGCTTGAGGAAATGCAAGCAATTTTTGCCGCAAATGGCTTTCAGAATCGTATCAAGATTGATCCATCGGTGGTGCGTGGACTGGATTATTATACAGGTCCTGTTTTTGAGGCTACGTTGCTTTTTGATGTTTTCAATGATGATGGGCAGAAAGTTGTTTTTGGCTCCGTTGGTGGTGGTGGGCGCTATGATGGATTGGTGGCACGCTTTCGTGGTGAAAACATTCCAGCAACAGGTTTTTCAATCGGGGTCTCGCGCTTGATCGCTGCTTTGCAAAATCTTGGAAAGTTGCCTATGAAGGAGACAACAGGGCCGGTTGTGGTGCTGATGATGGATAAAGAGCCAGAGGCGGTTGCTGGTTATCAAAAAATGGTGATGCAGTTGCGTGGTGCGGGAATTCGTGCTGAGCTCTATTTGGGGGCATCGGGGATAAAAGCGCAGATGAAATATGCAGATCGACGCCAAGCGCCTTGTGTGGTTATCCAAGGTTCACAAGAACGTGAGAGCGGAAAAATACAGATTAAAGATTTGATTGAAGGGGCGCGTTTGTCTCATGAAATTAAGGATAATCAAACATGGCGTGAAAGTCGACCAGCACAAGTGACGGTTGATGAAGATCAATTGGTCAAAACAGTACAGGATATTTTAGCCGCCCAAAAATGATAATGGTAAAAGTCTTTATCGAAGTGATTGTTCGAAATATTTTGGAAATTTGAAATTCAATTTTTAAAATTTGTGCTTTGCTCGTTTATACGTGTTGGTGCACGCGTTCAAAAGCGGGGTTTTGAAGTGCGTGCGGCATAAAAGAGAGATTTTTTAAGAGATAAATAAGCGCTATTTGCTATAAAACGTGCCCTTCTGAGGATGCGATGATAATGCGTTAAAATGAGAAAAAAAATTGTAACGAACAAAAACTCTGAGAAAATTAAAGGGTTTCACGTAACGCTTCTGCAAAAGTTTATAAAAATATTGACAAGTTCATATTGGCTTCATCTTTGAATTCTCATCTATGAGTATCAAATCCTTTGATGTTTTCTTCTTGGACATTACAAAATCTAGCCTTATTGCAAAAGGAAGGAGAACTAGAGCGTTTTATCCTAAAAGACTTTTTAAGCTTCAAAAAACAATGGAATGACTTAAATCGAACAATTTTTTACAGGAGCATGTTTGGATGAATTGTAAGCTGCCATGATGGTAACTTACTAATAATATGCATTTTTCATAAAGTCAATTCTTTAACGGAGAAATGAAAATGGTCCAATATGATTTTACTCTGCTCTATGAACGAAATCCCTTTATTCTTGAAAGACCTGAGAATATTGGAAAATCATTTAAACTTCCTCCTTCAAATTTCGGATTTGAAGATCTTCCGCAAATCACTTTTTCAGGCGCCTCGTCGTGTCGAAGTATGATTTTTGAGTTATCATTTAATGGTATGAAAGCTTTTTTGGTGATGTTGTGGCAAATAGGGAAAATGTTAGAAGAGGAGGGCGAGGTGGATTTATGGTTTGATCAGATAATATTAGATCATGATATTCTTGAGGAATTTTTGATTTGTGATCTTTCAATTCAAAGACCAGAATATCTTAATTTTGAAAGTTTTAAAGAAGGTATCAGCGAATTGGAAACAAATAAAATTGTAGCGAAGGGGACAAAAGAAGAAGGTTATTTCATCAATCCAGATATTTTTGGTCTTCCTGAATGTGATGAAGATTTTGAGTTCGATGAAGAGGAAGAGTTAGATGAGGAAGAAATAAAGGCACAGTTTATGGCAGAATACTTGAAACAATAACTTCTTTAACCGTTTTTCTCTTAGAGAAAAATAAAAGCTTAGAATCAATGGCTATAAGAACAGTAATGAGTCTGTTTAGGGTATGTGAATTGGAATGTTTGCGAGATTTATTTTGAGTGAATCTTCTTTATAAACGGTTCTTTATGCAGAGCTGTTTTTATGCTGTGTTTGATTATTTTTATGGGACATAAGTCAATTTGAAGTGTGCAGCTCTTCAAACAAATGTTTGATCTGTATTTTCCCTCTTGATACTTTTGTGTACCTTGCGTCTTGATATTCACAGCTTTCGCCTTTGAAAGCATTTACGAGAAGCATTTTCACTCTTTTTAATCGTTTATTCAGATGCCAATTTCACATGTCGTGGGCAAGAAAATGGTTTTGATGGTTGCAATATAAGAAGGGATAAAATAAAACAATCTTATGATATTCGGCTCCTCTCATTCAATATGCAAAATTATAAATTATCTTTATAAATCAAATTATTATTTGACACAAAGTTTTTCTCAGTATGAGAAATTTAGCATTGATCTTGCATATTTCATCAATACGTTAATCCTTGATGTTTCCGAGAGAATTTTGCATGAATTTGCGCATTTGGCAATTGTATCCCCATTTTTTGAGAGCGTGCAACAGCTTTTAGCTCTTTGATTTTTTAGCTCCACAACGGGTCCAGATTTTTCATCAGCAATTTTTCAAGCTTTTGCAAAGCCGTTAAAACATGAAAGATTTATTGAAAAATTATTGCTGGAATATTTTCTCACAGAAGGCACACAATCAACTTATCGTGTCTGCTTTCACGAATAGAGGTTGCAAAAAATAAACGACACATATTCCCTTAGTAAGGAAATGTGTGTCGTAAAGTTTTGTTTAAATAGACGATTGGGGGAATTAGCTTTTCAAGGCTTTTAAAACATGTTGTGGTGAAGAAACTTCATAAGGATCTGTTGCACAATTATCTGAAAAACCCGCTTCTTCGAACCATTGTTCAACCACTCCATCGTTAATAACAGCAGCATAGCGCCATGATCGCATGCCGAAACCAACATTGTCTTTTGCAACCAGCATACCCATTTTGCGCGTGAATTCACCAGAGCCATCGGGAATTAATTTCACATTTTTGATATTTTGTGCTTTTCCCCAAGCATTCATGACAAAAGCATCATTGACGGAAAGACAATAAATTTCATCAATACCCGCTTGTTTAAATTCATCATAGAGTTTTTCAAAATCAGGCAGTTGAAAGGTTGAACAAGTAGGGGTAAAAGCTCCAGGAAGAGAAAAAAGAATAACACGCTTTCCTTTAAAGTAAGCATCACTGTTAACTTCTTGCCACCGATAAGGATTGTCTCCAGCCACTGATTCATCGCGTACGCGTGTGTGGAATGTTACATTGGGAACTGTTTTTTTCATCATCATGATGCTCCTGTATTCTTTTACGAAAATTTTGTTTTAAAACAGCCTTTGTATTTAAAAACATATGGCAAAAAGCGTTTTAAATAAAAGGGCTTCTTTAAAAATTCTTACTTCTGGTGAGTGTGCAAATATTTCACACTTCCGTCAAGTAGAATTAATGGTCGACTTTGGATACTCTTCACCTTAAAATTATAGGAAAGAATATAAAGGTATGGATATGACCGTAAAGACAGTTTTAACCACGGCTTTTGAGGGGCAAAAACCGGGAACATCTGGTTTGCGCAAAAAAGTGTCTGTTTTTCAACAACCCCATTATGTAGAAAACTTTATACAGTCTCTTTTTGATAACATTGGGCCTCTTGAAGGAAAAATGTTGATTCTTGGGGGGGATGGGCGCACTTTTAATCGTACTCTTCTTCAGATTGTGTTGAAGATGGCGGCGGCGCATGGTGTCTCTCTTATTAAAATGGGAAGGGGCGGTATTCTTTCTACACCTGCTGTTTCGCATCTTATTCGTAAAACTCATGCCCATGGTGGACTTATTCTTTCTGCAAGCCATAATCCTGGTGGTCCAGAGGGAGATTGTGGTATCAAATACAATGTTTCCAATGGTGGACCGGCTCCTAATTCTTTATGTGATGCTATTTTTGCAACATCGCAACGGCTTTCCTTTTATAAAATTCTTGAAGCACCAGATATTGATTTAGATAGGCAAGGTACGGTCTTTATGGGAGCCATGCGGATTGATATTATCGATCCTGTCGCTGATTATGTTGCTTTGATGCAGGAGCTTTTTGATTTTGACTGTATTGCTAAGGCCGTTGCTCGAGGTCTTACTTTACGGTTTGATGCCATGCATGCGGTAACAGGGCCTTATGCTCATGAAATTTTTGAAAAATGCTTAGGATTTTCTGAAGGGACAGTGGTTAATGGTATTCCTTTGCCAGATTTTGGAGGCGGTCATCCAGATCCCAATTTGGTTTATGCCAAGGACCTTTATGAATTGTTGATGTCTGAGCAAGGACCAGATCTTGGGGCAGCCTCTGATGGTGATGGAGATCGTAACCTCATTATTGGTCGTCAACAATTTGTCTCGCCTTCGGATTCTTTGGCTATTATGGCTGAACATGCACATCTTATTAAAGGATATCGAAAAGGCGTGGTGGGGATAGCGCGCTCTATGCCGACGGGGCGTGCCGCTGATCTGGTTGCTGAAAAAAAAGGACTAAACTTTTTTGAAACGCCAACGGGATGGAAGTTTTTTGGAACCCTTTTGGATGCGGGAAAAGTAACCTTTTGTGGTGAAGAAAGCTTTGGAACGGGCTCTCATCACATCCGCGAAAAAGATGGTTTATGGGCTGTATTATTTTGGTTAAATCTTTTAGCGGTAACAGAAAAAACTGTCGCACAAATTGTTCAACAGCATTGGCACACCTATGGGCGTTTTTACACGTTACGGCATGATTATGAAGAAGTCGAAGCAGACAAAGCTTTGGCACTTATAGAGCATTTGCGTGGGCATTTACCACAAGAAGGAACCGAAATTGCTGGTTTTTTGGTCAAAAAAGCAGACGATTTTACGTATCGTGATCCCGTTGATCAGAGCGTTAGTACGCAGCAAGGTATCCGTATTTTTTTCGAGAATGGCGCACGGTTGGTGGTCCGTTTATCGGGAACAGGGACTCTCGGTGCTACCTTACGGCTTTATTTTGAACAGTATGAAGGTGATCCGCACAAACACAATTTTAATCCGCAAGACGTGCTTAAACCTTTGCAACAGGTGGCATTAAAACTGTTAAATATACAACAAGAATTGGGGCGAGACCGACCTGATATTATTACCTAAGATCATGGGAATGTTTTTTTGTAAAAGTATGATGATTGATCACATAGATTATGATTTTGGGATTATGATTTTGGGATCATGATTTTAGGGGGCGTGATTTTATTTGCCCTAAGGGAGCTTCTCCATTTTCAGGTTCGTTTGGTTCTTTCTACGTTTACATATCGGCTGGTTTCTTAAAAACTGCTGACTTTTTAAAACCGAAGGCTGTAGGTCATAATAATCAAGCATAATGGGAGCATTAATGCCCAAGGAGTTCTGATGGTTTGATAGAAATTTTTGTTTAATAGGGGAATGTTTCTCATGCAAAACAAAATACGATCATTGTTGCACATTTCATATGTTTGTTTTAAAGAAGCTTCTCTCTCAGACACTAAAAACGCATCTTATGCGTGTTGCTTTGAAAGGGATAACCAGCTATTCATTGAGCACGACCATTTTTATGCTTATGAAGGAACAACGTGATATCATCATATACATTTAGGTCTGCTCTCAATGTTGGCTCTTGTATTTGAGAGCATTTCGTCTTTTGAGTCTTTTCTTAATCGTTTTATACGGCTCTTCCTACTTGTAACATGCAAGCGAAAGGCTTTGGTTAATTCAATGTAAAAGGGGTTGAAAAAACCTCAGCTTATTGATCGGCTCTCATTCAATATACAAAACCATTAACTATGATCATAAATCAGTCTGTCCTCTAACATTATGACTATTATCTTTACTTAAATAAAAGGTTAAGTTGGGGACATCATGTTCTTATTTCTCAATGCAGCAAGAGTTTTTAGCTCTTTGAGAACGTTTTATTCAGAGATGTTCCTTTTCTAATTGTTTTTTATTCATTCGTTAATTGCATTGGTGATGTATAAGAAAATGATTTTGATTAATTTATTAGAGAGAATGAAGTGCGTAAATTTTATGATATGCGGGGGGCTTATTTAAGTTGTATAATGACCAATCATTTTTATAAACTTGTGTATAGTATGTGATGATAGCATTCATGAACACAGTTGGCAGATGAGGGGTGAAACAAAGGGAAATGTTTTTCTAAAATAATGGACAATAAGCACTTCTTGCTTTATGACCAGTCATAATGAATGATTTTTCTTTTAAAAGGGGAATTTATGACCCAATATCCCAAATGTCCTCGTTGTGATGGTCTTTATACTTATGAAGAGGGTGAAAATTTTGTGTGTCCTGAATGTGCACATGAATGGCCACAAAAAAATGATGATACTGCTCTTTCCGATATTGTTTATGATGCCAATGGTCAGATTTTAACAAACGGTGATACTGTTATGGTGATAAAAGATCTGAAGGTAAAAGGTGCTTCATCTGTTTTAAAAGGAGGGACGAAGGTAAAGAATATTCGCTTGGTAGATGGGGATCATAATATCGATTGCAAAATTCCTGGGATTGGGCAGATGAGTTTAAAGTCGGAGTTTGTGAAAAAAGTTTAGGCATTTATCTTCTTGCAATTGTTTTTGCATTTCGTTTGTTTTCTATTTTGACACTTTCATAGTTTTTTCCAATAGGGTTCTTTTCTTATTTTACAGATTATGCCAATCAGATAGAGGCAATATGTTTGCTTTTATCAGAAGATAAAAGCTACGTATCGCAATATATTGATTTATAAAGATAATTCACTTTTTCCCATGTTGAATGAGAGATCCAAATGAATATCTTAAGATTTTCTTATTCCAAATCTGTTCTATGTTGAATCAATCAAAATTATGTTTCTTGCATGTTACAAGCGGGGAGATCCGTGTGGAGTGACATGGTACAGGAAAGTAGTAAAAAGGCTTCTTATAAACCCTCTCAAGTGCCAAGGGCTATCGCATCTTGAGGGTTGGAAAAAATATTATATCGTAAAGAAATACTGACACTGTCTTTTCTTTTAAACATACTGTTATGAGAAGGATTGGATGTTGATTTACAAGCAACAATAAAGGTACGCGCTTTATGAGGAGAACAATGCCGTAAAGTAACAAACTTATTTCTGCTGAATTGAAAAAATATTCCCACTTTTTATCAAATGACTTCCAAAACAACCATAATAGAATAGATCTGGTTTTACATTTATTTATTTTTACAAGTATTTGTACACACCTTCCTTGCTATATTTATGGAGATCAGATTCAAGGTGCTAGAGGGGAATTTTTGACTCAAAAATAGAAAAAGATCGGTACGAGATACTGATAAGGTAGCATCATTATGCATTTTTTTCAGCTCTCAATGTTGCAACAGTTCTTATATTTAAAAGTGTTTATAAGCGCTATTAAAAATAGTTTTTGTTATTATCCAGTTTGTGCTGTGTAAGCGGACGATTTTGATTGATGCAATAAAAACAGAATTGAAATAAGAAGAATGTCAGAATTCTCATTCAAGTTGCAAAATATGATCTTTGTCGATTTGATGAAACAACATATTGATTTATAATAATAAGTTAGCGTTATTCATATTGAATTAGAACCCCGAATAACGTAGGATTTTCTTATTCCAAATCTGTTCTATGTTGAATCAATCAAAATTATGTCTCTTGCATGTTACAAGCGGGGAGATCCGTGTGGAGTGACATGGTACAGGAAAGCAGTAAAAAGGCTTCTTATAAACCCTCTCAAGTGCCAAGGGCTATCGCAACATTGGGGACTGGCAAATATAATGATGGTGCCGACTTGCTACAAGAAGTATTTTGCGTGATTTTATCGTTGGGAGAGCTGAGAAAGATGAAGCAAATGGGTACTCTATCTTACAATGTTTTCTTTTTTGGGTTTTCTTTTTTGTAACGGGGCGTGTTTTCTTGGTTAAAATTGCATGACAAGATGATGAGATAAAATAAATTTAAAATGCACATCCCTATGTGTTCTATTTCTGTCTATGCGATTGGTTTATTGAAACAACTTATGCCTCTTAAAGGAGCAGAAACCTTTTTAAGGCATATGTGGAGGTGAAAGGTGAGCGAAGGGATCAGTGTACAGATTTTTTTAACAGTACTGTATTTTTATGGCAGCATGACTTATGTTTGAAATTTCTGGAATAAAAAGGTGTAAGATTTTCGATACCCATATTTGAACGTTGCCGTTGAAGAGGGATAACTGGTGAGGTTGGTGGGGGGCGTTTTGCCTATTGAGGCCAATATTTATTGTGGCATGGCTTCAACGCCTAAAACTTCAGGGATAAAATGACGTAAAAGATTTTCAATACCATGTTTGAGTGTTGCTGTTGAAGAGGGACATCCAGCACAGGCGCCGCGCATATTGAGATAAACAATACCATTTTCAAATCCACGAAAAGTAATATCTCCACCGTCATTGGCAACCGCTGGGCGAATACGTGTTTCAAGGAGCTCCTTAATAGTTAAGACAATATCAGCATCTTTTTCGTCATAAAATTCTTCGTTGAGAGCGTGGGTTTGTGCTTGTGTTGTGGCGTTGGTGGTGATCACTGGCTCATTGGACAGAAAATGCTCCATAATTGTGCCTAAAATGACGGGCTTAAGGTGTTGCCATTCTCCTTCTTTTTTGCTTACGGTGATAAAATCATAGCCTAAAAAAACACCATTGACATTGGGAATATTAAATAGTTTAGCCGCTAAAGGTGAGTTTTTAGCTGCTTCTTCACGGTTACGAAATTCTAATACGCCCTCAGAAAGAACCACGCGTCCTGGCAAGAATTTAAGTGTTGCAGGGTTTGGGGTGGTTTCAGTTTGAATAAACATAGATTCTCCTTTTATAATGAAGGATTGGGAAGATCTTACATTGTAGAATATTATATTTTTTAGGCAATAGATCTAATATCTTCATCGGCAAGATTGCTAGGAATAACAATGACAGGGATTGAAAAAGCTGTCCCTTTATTCCCGATTAATTGAATAAGGGGGCCTGGTCCTTCTGTATGTCCACTGGCTGCTAAAACAATCAGTGCAATCCTTTTATCTTCGTCGATCAGTTTGGAAATCTCATCAATTTTTTTTCCTTCTCGCACCACTATTTCTGTTTCAAGCGCATGGGTGGTGCGGATTTCACTGGCAATGTCTCCTAATATTTTATGAGCACTTTGCTTTGATTCTGTGCGCATAACGTTGTTTACACCTAGAAAATGTTGAAATTCTACACTATCAACGACACAAAGCAATACTAATGTTCTATTGGTATTTTGAGCATGCTGGGTGGCAAATGCAACGGCACGCCGACACTCCGGTGTTTCATCGATGATAACTAAGTTTTTTTTCTTGGGCTCTTTTTTAAGAGTTTGGGGCTTGGAAATCATGCACTTTCTCTATTTTGTACAAATGATTTTGGGGGCTCTCTACAGTTGTTAGTGTTATTGTTTTTATGTATCGTGCAAAAATCCAATAATTTCACGAATTTTTTTCATATTTTCTTCTGCGAGCATACTAGCACGTTTAGCGCCATCATGCAAAACAGAGTCGATATAATCATTTTCTTGATGAAGTCGACGTAACTCCTCTGTTATAGGGGCAAGCTTATGGACGGCAAGGTCGGCTAGAGCTGTTTTAAAATGCGAAAATTGTTGACCAGAAAATTCTAAAAGAATCTTTTCTTTGCTAACTTTGGCAAAGGCGGCATAAATACCAAGCAGGTTATCAACTTCTGGTCGTTCTTTTAAAGCGGTGAGGGTATCGGGAAGAGGAGCTGAATCTGTTTTGGCTTTGCGTATTTTTTTTGCGATAAGATCAGCATCATCGGTCAAATTAATGCGTGAAAAATCTGAAGGATCTGATTTTGACATTTTTTTCGTCCCATCGCGCAAAGACATAACGCGTGTGGCTGTTGTTCCAATCAGTGCTTCTGGAAGAGGAAAAAAGCCTTGTCTTTTTTCTTCATCCGTTTGCATAGAGACGCCAAAATTTAATTCGGCAATACGCTGTGCATAGTCGTTGTTAAATTTTTGTGCAATATCGCGTGTGAGTTCAACATGCTGTTTTTGATCTTCGCCTACTGGAACATGCGTTGCACGATAGACTAAAATATCAGCAGCCATCAAAGTGGGATAAGCAAAAAGCCCGAGGGATGCTTTTTCACGATCTTTTCCCGCTTTATCTTTAAATTGTGTCATGCGTTGAAGCCAGCCAATGCGGGCAACACAATTTAAAATCCAGGCGAGTTCAGCATGTTGAAAAACACGTGATTGATTAAAAATAATATGTTTTTGAGGATCAATACCGGCGGCTAAAAAGGCTGCTGTCACTGTTCTGGTGGATTCGCGTAAAGTAAGGGGATCTGGGTTGACGGTGAGCGCATGCATATCCACAACACAATAGAGACAGTGATGAGAGTTTTGCAGTTCAACCCAATGCTGAATGGCTCCAAGATAATTGCCAAGATGTAAGTGACCACTCGGTTGTACGCCGGAAAAGACAAGTGGTGTGAAGGTATCCATAGGAGTGCTCTTTCTTCAATTAAGGTTATTCATTTTATTGTTTTTGACAAAGTATAGATATTATGAGCGTTTTTTCAAATTTTTAAGCGTGTGAAAAAAGGAACGGGTGTTGAATAAAAAATAGGCACTAAAATAGATCAAGAATATGCCGAGCATAATCCCTGCTAAGGTGATCGCGCGCAAGAAAAAGGATGCTTGTGAGGATAAAGGAAAAGACAAAAAACCAAGCATATTCAATCCGTAATAGAGGGCTAGTGCACTCAAAAGAGTTGCCATCATGAGACATAATATTCGCTTTATCAGTTGGAAGTCGTATTTCCAATAACCACGTTTGATAAGGACACCCCAAAGCAACAGTGTGTTGACCCATCCAGAGGTAATTTCAGCAATAACAATGCCTCGTGCAGATAGAATAGGAAATAATGTTAAGGCGAGACCGATATTGATAAAAACGCAAATACCTGTAAAAATCATCGGTGTTTTGGTATCTTCATGGGCAAAAAAATTAGGAATAAAGACCTTAATAAGAACAAAAGCTGGAAGTCCTAGTCCATAAAGCTCTAGTAATTGTGCAACATGGTGTGTTGATTGACTGGTAAATTGTCCTCGCTCAAAGAGCAAACTGACTATGGGAGTGGAGAGCAGCAAAAAAGCGATGGATGCTGGAAGTGTTAAAAATAGCGTTAATTCAATAGAGCGGTTTTGTAAATGGTGGGTTTCTTCATGCTTTTTACTTCGCAAAGCGCGTGTTAATTCTGGTAAAAGAACGGTTGCAACGGCTATGGCGATTACGCCTAAAGGCAATTGGTAAAGGCGATCAGCGTACATCAAAGAAGAGACAGCACCCGATTGACTAGAAGCAATATTGGTATTAATGAGCAAATTAATTTGCGTGATGCCACCTGTGATGGCTGCGGGGAATGCTAAAGTTAATAGCTTACGAACATTAGGACTTAAATGGGGCTGGCGGAAGGAAATTTTCATGCCACTTTGACGCAAAGCAAGGGCAATTAAGGTGAGTTGAATAAGACCTGCTGCCAATACACCCCAAGAGAGATTTAAACCGATATGCCAAGCGTCAAGTTTATAGATCCAAGCATAGGCAAGCACACCAATCAGAATAATGTTTAAAAAGAGTGGGGCAATGGCGGCAATAAAATAGCGTCGCAGCGCATTAAGCATGCCCCCCATCATGGCAGCAAGCGACATGCAGGTTAAATAGGGAAACATGATCGCCGTAAAATGAATTGTGGCGTTAAGCTTTGTTGCATCTTCGGTAAAACCTGGAGCAATAATGGTTCGTACCAAAAAAGGCATACTGAGTTCCATCGCAATCGTTAACAGTAAGAGCAGTGAAAAGAGAACGCCAAACACCTCTTCTGCAAACTTGCATGCCGTTTCGTGACCATCTTCAGTGATTTTTTTGGCAAAAAGAGGAATGAAAGCAGCATTAAAGGCACCTTCAGCAAAAAAACGGCGGAATGTGTTGGGAAAACGGAAAGCAGCATTAAACGCATCAGAAACAGGACCAGTCCCTAGGGCTGCGGCCATCAACATTTCGCGTACGAAGCCAAAAATACGGCTCATGAGGGTTCCGGAAGCAACTGTTGCAATTTTTTTAATCAATGTCATAAAGATATATCAACTTTGTTGTAAAAGAGAAGCGATGACAGGAGAAATAAAGCGTTTTAAATCGTAAAAATCTGATCTCTATCCTAATCAAGGATACTTTTTGAAAGCGTTTTACGACGGTGTTTATCTTTCTGTCAACAATGGTGCTTGAAGACTTTTTTTATGCTCCTTGTTTACTGTTGCATTAAAATTTTTATTGTTGCCATAAAATAATTAAAATTTCTTTTTCAAACTGAAATATGGGAGTGATATCATAACAATTTGAAGGGATATGTAGGGATATATAATGATAATTTCTCTTTATGTTTTGATGTCGTGAATAGTGCAACCCAATGCCGTTTTGTTTTACGTGAGGGGTGTGACCCTATTTAAAGAACGCAAATAAAATAAAAGCGTGGAGCAATGGGCAATTTCCATTATTTATTCATGATTTTAAAAATAGCGCTTTAGATGTTTTAAAAAGTCGTAAGGCTGAGCTAAAAGGTGATGGTAAAGCTGGTGATTGGTTTTTACTTTTACGACTTTATGTTCTCCCCAAATGTGGCTGCCTTCCCATTTTAGAGATTACATAAACAAGAGGATAGGAAGATATGATCTTTCAACAGCATTTTTCTTGTTCAGGTTTCTTTTCACAGTTGATGAGGATAAAATCTGAGGAAATAGGATAAATTTGCTCTCTCATGGTTTCCATTCTCGTTGAGGTGCGATTGATTTGCCGATGAAGGCAAGGGGAATAAAGGCTATCATTTTTACCAGAGGGGGCGAAAAAGTTAAAGTTTATGAACCTTTTAGACATTCATTGCCGTTGCTTTTGCGTGCTCTGTTTTGTGAGGTTGAATATTTTCTTGTCTTTTAGGATTCTGATTGACGTTTTCTGTCATTTTTTGCACTTTAATTGATTCTTTATCGAGAGTGTTGGAACATTTTTTTTCATTGTTTTTCTTTATAGATTGATGCTGGTTTGGTGCGAAGCGCTCATCGAATTTATGGTTATAAAAATACATGGGTTGTATATGCTGTTCTATCTCTTTTATCTGCTTGATTATTTCCATAATCTCTTTTGCTTTAACGGTTGATGTACCAAGACTCTTCGCAAGGTTTTCAGGATTATGTTCTTTTATAGCTTCATGCTCGCTTGAGGATAAGCGCTCATTGATTTTTTTGATATAAGCCCTTATCTCACCCCTTAATTCAGGAGAGTTTGATAACGTTTCTTGCTGTTGTGCTTTTGACACGGAAAGGAGATTTTTCATCCAAGCCTTAGGCATTTCTACCGACTGTTCACACCGCCTTTGTTTTACATGATGGGTATGGAGAATGTCTCTTTCTGTTTGTTTAGAAATATTGATATAACGATCAATGGCTCTACAGAGGGGCAAAATATTTGCTTCAGCATGGGCACGCGCGTTGTTTTTTATGCCAAATACATTGCTACCAGAAAGCTTAGAAATCGATTGGGGAGAGGTGGCAATTTGATAGGTGAGCTGTTCTCCTTCAGTATGATTTTCATGGATCATCTCTATTCTTTCCCGCAAAATATGACGATTGCCATAAATGATTTGGCACAAAGTTTCGATTTCTTTTCTTCTTGCTTGAATGGATGCGTTGTTTTTTATCCTTGTGGCAATTTCATTGCTGGTAAGGGGGACTATTGTTTGTGCGGGGATAAGCACTTCTTGCTGGTTTTGAATTTTTGGTGCTGTAAAGGAGAGGGCGTCACCGATTTTTAATGTCTGTATTTGCTCTGGGGTGAGATCTTTTTTATTTCCCAAGATGAAAATCCCGTTGGCATCAAGCATGAAGCCATTGGGTCCACAGCCTCTGTAAAAGCCTTTATAGGTATGACCTTCTTTTGCTGTTATAATAAGATAATTATGAAGACTCTCAAATCCGATATGTTTCATATTGTCCATGAATTCTTTTAAAATAAGTATTTTTTCTGGATTTGAGATATCTTCAAGCAGATGCTTCATCTCTTCTTTATCGTTATGTTTTAGCGATGCAATGCTGGCAAGATTCATACGTTTTTCTGTTACAAGAGAAAAGTCGAGTGTGTGGCCAGCAACTTGCCCAAGTTTTTCAAAAAACGTCCGTTGCGTGCGTCCATTGCCTTCTCTGAAAGGATGTGTATAGTTGAGCTGTATCAACATTTCAGTGACATGTTCAATAAATGTTTCGCGGGTTAAGCCTTTTAAACTATTCGTTTCAGCAAGTATTTTATCTAAATTTTCTAGTCCCTCCTGTATCTGTTTTGCTGAGGCAAAAGAAATACCATCTTTTTTCATCATTGGCATATAAGCAACGGTACCATCTTCAAATGTAAATGGTTTTTCGCGTGTTTGTCCGGCCCATTCAAAAGTATTTTTAAATAGGGTGTGATGAATATATTGGAGATATGTGGAGGTTAGTTTTTGTGGTGGCGCTTCTTGGCGCAGATGAATGATTGCTTTTGTTGTATCATGGGCACATTGCACTTTTAATTTTCCATAGTCTTTTATTCCATATTTATTTTTTAAGGTGATACTATTGGGATAAAAGAAATTACGGTGTATTGTCTTATTTTCTTCGGTTTCAGGCGGTGAGGATAATGTCTCCTGTAAGGTGAGAGGGACGGTGTTCGTTTTTCTTGTACCAGTATCCCAGTATGCCATTGCTTTTTTGGGGGGCTGTTTTGTTCTTTCTTGATGATCAGAGCGTGTTTCCTTTGTCATTTTGACAGATAGTGGATCATTTGTTGCTGTATTACTGCTCTGTAAAATGTTTTTTGGGAAATCTTTTTGCATTTTCCTCGTAGCGGAAGCCGATTGAGCAATTGGGTGTGCCATTTGTTCTTTTTCTTGTTCTTGCAAACTTTTGGGTATAACTGCAACGCTGTCATGTAAAACATGAGAGGCACTCCATGGTGCAAAATAGGATTTTCCCTTTTTCTTTGTTTGAATGGATGTTTTGTCTTTGCTCTTTTCAGTTATTTCATCGTTTTTGAGAGTGGCTCTTTTTTCTTCTTTTTCTTCTGGAAGCAAGGTTTTTTTCTGGTTTTTTTCTGGGTTTTGAGTTTTGGGCGCTGTAAAGGAGAGGGCGTCACCGATTTTTAATGTCTGTATTTGCTCTGGGGTGAGATCTTTTTTATTTCCCAAGATGAAAATGCCGTTGGCATCAAGCATGAAGCCATTGGGTCCACTGCCTCTGTAGGTACCATGATAGGTTTCTCCTTCTTTTGCGACGACAGTGAGATAATAATTTTTTTCATCCAATCCAAGCTTTCTCATAGAGTTGGTAAATTCTTGTAAAATGAGCAATTTTTCTGGATTTGAGATATCCTCAAGCAGATGCTTCATAGGCTCTGGATCGCCATGTTCCATGGCAGCGGCGCGGACAAAGTCTTTACGTTTTTTGCTCACAAGAGAAAAGTCTAGCTCATGTCCTGCTGCTTGAGCGAGTTTTTCAACAAACAGTCTCTTTGTGCGCCTATTGCCCTCTCTGAAAGGATGCAAGTGGTGCAAATCTATCATTATACCAGCTGCTTGTTCAACGAATTCTTCGCGCGTTAAGCCTTGTAAATTATTCTTTTCAGCAAGCGTTTTATCTAACTTTTCTAGTCCCTCCTGTATTTTTTTGCCAATCGCAAAAGGTTTTGTAAATTCTTTTCTTTTCAAAATGGGCATAGAAGCAACAGTGCCATCTTCAAATGTAAAAGGCTCTTCGCGCGTTTGTCCGGCCCATTCAAATGTGCGGGAAAAGAGGCGTTGATGAAGGTATTTTAGATAAGAGGCATTAAACTGCTCTGGTAGAGGTTCTTGGTGCAGTTTTATCATTTCTTCTTTTACATCATTAGAACAGCGTTCTTTTAATATTTCGTTATCTTTGATGCGGTATTTATTTTTAAGCACTTTGCTATTGGGGTAGAAAAATTTTTGCGCTTCTTCATTGATTTGCTTTGTAATGGCTGCATTAATTGCAGAGTGTTGTTCTTGCAATTCTTCCGGTGTAGAGGAGGCACAATGTTCTGTGTTTTCTTTCATGCATATTTCCTTTCAAATGCTAACATTATTTTTTGAAATCTTCTTTGTTTACATTTTTTGCCTTATGTTATTTTCATAGCGTTTTCTTCAAAGAAGAATGCTTATTTGAATGATTGAAAAAATTGATCTTATTCGCATGGAACCAAGTTAATCATGGAACAAAGTTAAAGTTTATAATTTTGAAGTATTATCGTGAAATTTTATCAATGAATTCTGTAAAATAATGAAGTGTCTTATTCAAAGTTTTCTGTATTTCATACACCGTCTTTGATGCAATCTTGGCAAGATAATTGCACCAAAGTTTTGGATAAAAAGCCAACAATTAGGAAATTTATTACGACAAAGCTATGGCTTTTGATGTTTCGGCTCTGCGCGGTCGAACATGCTGTTGGTCTTCTTGTCTAGAGGTTGCAGCAACTTCTTGATGTTGCTTTATTGTTGAGCGCTCAGGTAGCTTTGGGGGGTGCGATAAGTTTTGCTGCTGTTGCAATTTTTTATCGAGATCGTTAAGCGGTTGATGACGTTTTTGTTGTTCTGCCTGATGGTTTTGCACAATGGTTTCTCTTAACTGTTTTATTGTATCAGCATAATCTTTAATGGCGGTACAAAGGGTAGGGATATTTTCTTCAGCGGCTTTGCGTGCTCCGTTTTTTATGCCAAGGGTTTTTCTACCAGCAAGTGGAGCAAAAGATGTAGAATCCTTTTCAATTTGAAATACAAGCTCTTCTCCCATACTTGGAATTTTGTGCATATCTTCTAGTCTATATTGCAAAATAAATGGATCATCATAAACAATTTGGCACCAATATTGGATTTCTCTTTGACCATATTGAACCGATGGATCTTGTTGAACTCTGCGGGCAATTTCCTCATTTGAGAGAGGCTTTATTTTCTTTTCTGAATTGAGCGGATTTTGTAAATGTTGATTTGTTAGCTCTTCCTCTTGTGCTTGTCGCTGATGTTGTTGTTCCGTGTGAGAATCTTGTAAAATATTTTCACTTTTTGTATATTTTGCAGTATACACATAACCGTTAATGGCAGCACATAGGGTAGGAAGAGTTTCTTCAGCTTGTTTGCGCGCATGATTTTTTATGCCAAGAACTTTTCTACCGGCAAGCTTAGAAATAGACCTAGGCTGTTCTGTAACATCCCATAAGAGCTGTTCTCCCATATCAGGGTTTTCTTTAATTTCTGCTATTCTTTCATTTAAAATAAGCCGTTCGCCATAAACCTTTTCACACAAAAATCGTATCTCTTCTTGATATGCTACGAGCAATAGCTCTTTTTCCATTGTATTAATAGATGGTTTTTGTCCATGAGATGATCTTGGTTGTTCAATTGCTGTGTGTGGAGAGGAAGGTTTTTGGACGACAGTATCGCTTTGTTTTCTGTTTCCCATACGGTGCGGTTTTCTTGAAGTCGGGACGGCATATGTTCCACTGTCTTGTGATGATGAACTGTTTTGCTGCCTGACTTTCTTATGTAATTGTGTTTTGGGTCTAACACTTGGTTCGTGTGTTTCAGGATTTTGGATTTTTATACCGTTTTGCACTCTGTCTCCCATGCGTGGCGGTGTTTGCGAAGTAGGCGTTGCATAGAGGTGTTTTTCCTCTTGAGCTGTTGTTTTGTTTTGTTGCCTATCTTTTGCGCGTGGAGGTCTTTGTGGAGCTGGGTGCGGAGAGGAATGTTCTTGGATTTGTGAGCTGGTGATTTTTGTGCCGATTTGTGCTTTTTCTCTCATGCGTGGAGGAGGGGGCGGAGCCACTTTTGTTTGTAGGGAGGGGGACTCTTGAACTGTTGGTTTATGTTGTTGCCTCTCTTTTGCACGTGGGGGTCTTTGTGGAGCTGCTTTTGTGTGTGTGGAGGAGCTTTCTTGGTTTTTTGAGTGGGAGATTGTTGTGCCGGTTTGTGCTTTTCCTCTCATGCGTGGAGGAGGGGGCGGAGCCACTTTTGTCTGTAGGGAAGGGGACTCTTGAACTGTTTGTTTATGTTGTTGTCTCTCTTTTACACGCGGAGGTTTTGGTGGAGCTGCTTTTTTTTGTGGGGGAGGCGTCTCTTGGTTTTGGGCGTTAAGAGGCATTGTGTTGGTTTGCACTGGGCTTTTCGTACGGGGGGGAGGTGGTGGCGCAACCTTTGGGTGGTGTGATAAATTTTCTGGGCGTTTTTCTACAGTTGGTTTTGGCAAATTTTGAGAAACTTGGGAAGGAGGGGTTCTAGTGGGGGATTGTTCAGCCGGTTGTTGAAATTTTTCCATCATTTCGGTGATAAAAGGGGAGGGATTTCTTTTTTTCATGCATGTTCCTTTCAAACTCTTCCAATATTGTTTTTAAATACTAATTAAAAATGTACGTTGGTTTTTATTCTGTTTTATGCTTTTTCATTTGCTTTTATGAGAGAGGATATGAAACTGAATGGTCTCGCATGATTTGACTCTCTTGGCTCAGATCATAATCATTCTCTAAAGACTATTTTCTCCAGTGTTTGGGTTAAGGGACGGAAAAATAAATTGTGTTTCAATTTTCTCTCTTTCTTGGCGCAAACACCTCTTTCCTGTGTTGCGCCAAGACGTTAGATTCAACGTGAAAACTTATGTCTGTTTAGCTGGCAAAAGCCATCGCTTTTGGGGCGGCAGTTTTGCGAGGACGAATATCTGTTTCTCTTTGTTGCGTAGAGGGTGTTGCTCCTTCATGCGTTACTATTGAAGGCTCAGGGCGTTGAGCAGACTGTGAGACGCTTTGTTGTTGATGCAAATTTTGCGCTCTGTCAGAAGATACTTCATTGTGTTCTTGTTTTGCCTGCTGAGTTTTTGAAAGGCTCTCTCTTACTTGTACTACAGCTGTTGCATAATTGTCAGCGGCGTCAATGAGGTGAGAAAGACCCGCTTCAGCATGTCTGCGTGCTTTATTTTTGAAGCCACAAAAGTTACGACCAGCGTACTTGTGAAAAGATTGAGGATTTCCGGCAAGTTGTTGTGCGAGTGCTTCTATTGTTTCAGGGGTTTGGAAAAGCTCGTCTGTTTGTGATTGCAAAATGTTTGCGTTACCAAAAACAACTTTACACCAATATTGGATTTGGGCATGGTGTCTTTTAACTTTTGAATGTTGTTGAATTTGGGTAGAAATTTCTGTCTCTGAAAGCGTTTCTTTTTCACGATGATCCGGTTTTTGCAGAAGTTTAGCGACGGCTTCCTTCCCCATGAAGCGTTCATAGTTTTTGAGTTCTTGCTCTGGAGATTTTACGAGGCTCTCTCTTGCCTGTTGTACAGCTTCTGTATAACAATCAATGGTGATACTGAGAGCGGAATAACTCTCTTCCGCTTGTCTACGTGCTCGATTTTTAAAGCCCAACATGCTGGTACCAGAAAGTTTAGCGATACTTTCAGGATAGGCTGCCATGCGCCATGAGAGCTCTTCTCCTGCAGCGGGATCTCTTTGAATTTCCTGCATTTGTTCTTGCAAAATATTTGGGTTACCATAGGCATTTGCGGATAAACGTTGGATTTCTTCTTGATAGGTTCGAACCAATGAATGGTGTGGAAGCAATAGAATGATCTCTTCCTCTGAGATAACTCTTGTTGCCCTCTGGGTAACTTGTGAAGTAACTGTTGCGTGTGTCGTTTCAGCTTCTTGCGGTCTTTTGGTCGAGCCGCCTTTTGTTAACGAAGCTGTTGGATTTGTTGATGCATATACAGTTTCTTCGCTTAAAAGAGATTGTCTTTCCTCATCTTCTTCCGGTATGGATGACAGTCTTTTGCTTTTTGAAGGCGTTTCTTTAGGAAGGGGGGCTGCTGCGCCTGAGACCTCTGCCGCTGCTTGTTCATAGAGCTTTATAAGTTCTTGTATTGAAGAGGATGGAAAAGGATGAGGGTGGTTTTTTTTCATGCATGTTTCCTTTCAAAAATTGTTTTAGAAAACCTCTTTGGTGCATTCTTGCCTTTTATGCTTGGGTCGCTTTGAGACAAAAGAAATATCGAGCTGAATGAGCTTCCAAAGATCTGCGCTATTTGCAATCAGCTTAATGGACATTTGTGTCTTTTATACAGTTTTTTTGTGAAATATTATCAATAAGTTATCAATAGTCGTCGTGAATTACAGGCGCCATTTTTAGGGCTATTTTTTGTAACATTCTAAAACAATTCTTGGCGCAATCGCGATGAAACGATTTGCGCCAAGAAACTCACTGAAAAAAAGATTAAATGAAAAACAAAAACTATCTGTTTTTATGTTTATGCCCCCTTACATGGCATAAGAAAGTCCTTTTTCTCCGTGTCTTTGTCGTTGAGGGCTGTGCTCTGGACTATTTTGTTCTTGTCCTCTTGTGTGATGATGATGATGGTGATGATGGCGTCTTTGTTCTGCTAGAGGGGTTTGCGATAGCCTCTCTGTGGCTCTTTCTACAGCCTTTGTATAATCATCAATGGCGTCAATAAGCGGTTGAAAACCCTCTTCAGCTGCTTTGCGTGTTTGATTTTTTAAGCCAAGTGTGGAATGGCCAGCGAGTTTATGTATAGATTCAGGATTTTCAGCAAGTTGATTTGAAAGGTCTTTTCCTTTAGTGGGATCTGTAAGTATTCCTTGCAAGTGCTGCTGGAAAATCGTATCATCGCCATAAACAATTTTACTCCAATGTATGACCTCTTCTGCACGTGCTTGGACCTGTGGATTTTTTAAAAGCATTACACTCTTTTGGTCAGTTGTGAGAGAAGGTGAAGATGATCTTCCTTTTTGTTGTGGAGCAACCGTTGTATAGTCGGTTTCAGGACTTTCTCTTCCCCGATCAGGATGTCTCCCTCTTGAAAGAGGAGAAACGCTGCTCACTGATGCGTATAGAACTTCCTCTTCGCGTTTTGGGGGAGCAACCGTTGTGTAATCGGTTTCAGTTTCTCGCTGCCTTTGATTATGGTGTCTCCCTCTTGAAGGAGAAACACTGCTAACTGATGCGTATAGAACGTCTTCTTCTGGTTTTGGTCCGCGCTGGTTTCCTCTGTTTGGTTTATTAACTGTTGCATAGAGGGCTTCTGGATTTGCAGAAGGATGTGGATGATGTTTTTTCATACATATTTCCTTTCAATATTTTTAGAAAACCTCTTTGGTGCATTCCCCACTTTTAGTTTTGATAACTTTGATATAAAGGAAGATATCCAACCGAATGACCGCCAAAGATTCTGCGCTATTCAATATTGATATGTAATGAACATTTATGTCTTTTATACAGTTTTTTTATGAAATTTTATCAATAAGTTACAATAAATTACAGGATCCACTTTTAGGACTATTTTTTGTAATATTTTAAAACAACTCTTGGCGCAATCACGATAAAACGATTTGCGCCAAGAAACTCACTGAAAAAAAGATTACATGAAAAACAAAAACTATCTGTTTTTATGTTTATGTCCACTTACATGGCAAAAGCCATTCCTTTTTCTCCATGTCTTTGTCGTTGTGGGCTGTGCTCTGGACTATTTTGTTCTTGTCCTCTTGCATGACGATGATGATGGTGGCGTCTGTGTTCTGTATCTCTTTCTGGACTTTCTTGTCTTTGACCTCTTTCTCTTTCCTGCTCCCGTGTAAACTGTTTATGGAGCTTTTGTGCCGTATGTATATGCCTCTCAAGAGCTGAGCAAAGGGGAGAAAAACTCTCTTCAGCTTCTCTGCGGCTTGGAGACTTTACACCAAGTATTTTGTGACCTGCAAGCTTACCAGCGCTTTCAGGATTTTCTGCAAGGCCCCATAAGATTTGCTCTGCACTTTGAGGATCGTCAAGAATTTTAGCAAGTTGTTGATTCAAAGCATGTTCGTTACCATAAACAACTCTGCACCACTCTTGCGTTTCTCTTACACCATATTGAAAGTCTACGTTTTTTAAAAGCCTTGTTGTAACCACATCTTTTGGGGTTCTGGGAGGGGGTGTTGCTGCTCTGCCAACACCTTGGTAGATAGGATTTTCTAGTTGTTCAGACTCTTGCCCACCTTCAGCTCCCATGCCAACCGTTGTATAGACAGATTCGAGTGGTCTTTGGGGAGAGGGCTCACCACGTTCACCAAACTCAAGCTCTGCATAGACATGTTCAGGTTCTTGGTGATGTCCTCCACCCTGTGCACCTCCACCAATTGTGTCATAGGGTGTTTGCCAACCTTGCGCCGCCAGATCCGTTACTTTATAGGGGTCTACGAGTCTGTCGGTGCGTCGCCCATCACTTGGTTTTCCACCAAGTCTGTCATAGGGATTTCCTAGTGGCTTTTGGGGAGCATAGATCGTTTCTGCTGGTTGTTGAAGTGTATAGTGTTGTGGGTTGCGTTGTTCTTTGGGTGGTTTATTAACCTTTGCGTAGAGGCCTTCTACATTAGGAGATCCTAGGTTTTGTTGGTCAAGTGGCTTTTTGGGAGCAAAGACCGTTTCTGGTGGTTGTTGAAGTGTATAGTGTTGTGGGTTGCGCTGTTCTTTGGGTGGTTTATTAACCTTTGCGTAGAGGTCTTCTACATTAGGAGCTCCTAGGTTTTGTTGGTCAAGTGGCTTTTGGGGAGCAAAGACCGTTTCTGGTGGTTGTTGAAGTGTATAGTGTTGTTGGTTGCGTTGTTCTTTGGGTGGTTTATTAACCTTTGCGTAGAGGGGGTCTTGGCTCTGGGATTGTGGGTTCTGGGGGGCTGGTTGTGGGTGACTTTTTTTCATGGCTGTTTCCTTTCAATATTTTTAGAAAACCTCTTTGGCGCATTCCCCATTTTTTGATAACAACTTTAGGATAAGGTAAGATATCAAATTAAATGATCTCCAAAGATTTCGCGCTATTCATGTTTATATGTAATGGACATTTATGTTTTTTATACAGCTTTTTTATGAAATTTTATCAATAAGTTATAGTAAATTACAGGATTCATTTTTAGGATTATCTTTTGTAATATTTTAAAACAATTGGTGGGCGCGCTGGAGATAAAATGATTGGCGCTAAGAGTTAGTTGGAAGGCAAAAGTTCACGCGTTTTTAGCCGGTAAGAGCAAGCGATGAAGAGCGACTAACTTTCAAGCTGCGGACTTGACATTGTGCTTCTTGGGTGTTCTTTACAGCATTCGTAATTTCTTTTGCTTTGCTTTCCGATGTCCCAAGGAGGCACGCCAGTCTGGTATGATCTTTTTCTTGTATGGCTTTACGCTCTTCTGAGGATAGACGATTGTTTAGTTGGCGCGAAAAGTGATGGAGCTCTTGTCGTAATGTTGGAGAATGCAATAAAGCTTCCTTTTGTTGTTCTCTTGGTAAGGCAAAAAGGTTTTGTAAATTTTTTCCAGGTGTTTCGACAGCGTGACTCAGGCGATTTTGTTCTCTTTGGTGGTGTTCTAAAATTTCTTCTTTTATTTGTTGTGTTATTGTGGCATAATTTTTAAGGGCTTGGCTGAGTTGTGGAGCAGTTTGTTCCGCCAGTCTGCGATTTGGGCTTTTCATGTCAAGTATTTTTCTCCCTGCAAGTTTAGAAATTGATTGAGGGTTTTGTAAAATTTCATCAGCAAATTGATTTCCTAAGCTTGGATCAGCCGTTAAGATATCCATTTTTGTATTTAAGGCGTGGATTTTACCATAAACAGTCTTTGATAAATTTTTGATTTCTTTTCGGCATGCTTCAACATAAGCGTCATTTGAAATCTTTGTGAATAACTCTTCACGGGTGAGAGGTTCTAATGTTTCTTTTGGGATCAATATTTCTTTTACATTTTGAACGTTGGTTTTTTGAAAGCAGAGGCGAGTACCGTTTTGTAATGTTTTGACGTGTTCTGGGGTGAGATCATCTTTATGGCCAACGACAAAAGCCCCTTCTACTTCCATGACAAAACCTTCTGCTGAAAAACCTCTAAAGACGCCTTCATAGGATACATCTTCCTTTGCGGCAACAACAATACGATCGTTAATTTCATCCAGTCCAGCGTTTCTCATTTGGGAGATGAATTCATTTAAAACAAGGGATTTTTGCGGATGGGTGATATCTTCAAAAAGATCTTTCATCGGTTGGGGGTTGCTATATTGCATGGCTTCAATACAAGCTGTTGTCATGCGTTCCTTTGTGATGAAAGAAAAGTCAATGGTATGTCCTGCGGCTTGTCCAAGTTTTTCCATAAACATTCGATTGACGCGCCCATTCCCTTTTCTAAAAGGATGTGCGTGCTCGAGCGCCATAAAAACTTCAGCGGCACTTTCAGCAAATTCTTGGCGCGATAAACCTTTTAAATTGTTCTTTTCATTAAGTGTTTTTTCGAGTTTTGTGAGTTCTTTTTTAATCTGTGGACCGATAGCAAAAGGAACTTCATAACCTTTGGGACGCATCGCTGGCATATGGGCAGTGGTGCCATCTTCAAATGTAAAGGATGTATCGCGGGTGTGGCCCGCCCATTCAAAACTTTTGTAGAAGAGGCTCCAGTGGATTAGTTTTAGATAGGAAGCATCAAATTTTTGTGGGGGTGGTTCATGGCGAAAATTTACGGCTTCTCTGGCTGTATCATGAGCACAGCGTTGATACAGTTTTTTAGGGTCTTTGATGCCATATTTATTTTTGAGTGTTTTGGTTCCTTTATATAGATAATTTTGTTCTAACATGTAATCTCTCCTAAGTAGGTAGGGTGGTGGTTGATGAGCGTCTTAAACGCTGCCATGTGAAAAATTCCCCTTCGCGTATTCTTTTGAGATTTTGGGTGTTATGAGAGGGAGCACTTTTCCCTCAAGTGTATGGAGTGTATCAATCGTTTTGTGATGCTTTTGAAAAGCTTTTCTGATGTTTCCTTTATTTATTTTCTTGTGCTGTAAAATGCCGGTATTTAGGGCGCTGATATGAATCCTATAAGCAGTCAGAAAATGGATTTTCTACAAATTGACTTCGGGCAAAATCTTCGTCCTTTAAGGTGTAAGAAAGAGGTCAAAAAGAAAAATGTTGCTTAAAATTGTTGTTTTTTTCCTTTAACAAAGTTGTTTGCAAGAGCGCTTTGATGAGGGGCGTGGATATCGCAGGTGTGATTGCTCTTGGTTAGCGGATGGCGCTGGTACTTTTCATACACAGTACTCAGATCGGTGAATCTATGGGCAAAAGCAGTCATCAAAAATTTTTCTCCGTTACGTTTTTCTTATTGCTCCATATGAACATCTTTTTTGTGTACTTTTGCAACAAAATGTTTTTTACTTTGTATTGTTGCTCTTATTACATCGCGCTGCTTTAAGCTTCATAAGAGAGAAAACTCTTTCTTTGGTTGGAAAAAAAGCTTTTTTCAGTGCTTTATCATTAAAATAGAACACTTTATGATATCGTAAAGGGGGAAAGCTTGTATAAGAATGATTTATTCATTTTGATGTATATCTTAATTTTTTTTGGGAAAAAAGCGATGTTCTTGAGTGTAGGTATTTTGAGAGTTGTTGTCTCAAAGATCAACCGTTTTTTTCTTAAGTCTTGATATTGGTGATTAGCGTTGTGAAATGTTTTTGGTTGTTTGTAGGGGATAAATTATAAACAAAAAGCTTTGTAGGAATGTATTTGTAGAACGTTCTCAAGTGGAAATGTTGGTTTAGTTATAGGTGATTTGAGGAGGGGGCAGTTTTCTTGTAAAGACAATGGGTACTGATAAAACGATACACAAAATACAAAAAGGAAAAAACACGGATTTTTTATCATGTTTTCCTTATGTGTGTGAGGAAGCGGTCAAAAACTTTTCGTTAACGGATTTTTTAAAAATAGAAATGTATGTTGTTTTTGTGGTTGGTCTTTTCATAGTCAAGATCTCATAATAGGAAATTAGGTTTTCTTTTGTGGGGCAAAGCGGTTTTTTGCAGCGGCAGCTAACATTTCTTTTCTTCTGAAATAGATGGCGCGGCCACATCGCAAAGGGGGTTGTCCTTGCATAAGAATAATTTGTTCATCTTGACGCATTTCTTGAATAATCTCGTGGGGTAAAATGAGAGCTCTTTGTTGGTAGTTGACGTTGTAAGAACTCTTTCCTAAAGATAAACCTCTTGATTTATTCGTTCCGGTTACTTCAACGGTCATTTGACCACAGCGTTCTGAAATGTCTTTGGCAGTTTGGAGATCTTTAATGGCAGCATAGCTGACAAAGGAACAACTTTCAAACCATGAACGTGCTCCTGCTTCTCCAAAGTGGTTGACCAACTGACCTGAGGATTGATAGAAGAGCATCAAGGATGTGCCGTATTTACGTCCACGGTCGCGGGCTTCTTCTAAAATATTCATATAGCCTAAAAGATCAACTTCATCTAAGACAAATAAAACACGCTTTTTATAGTTACCGTCTGCTGTAATCATGGCATTGAGAAAGGCACCAATAATCACACGTCCAATAGCTGGATAACTGTTTAAAATGCTTGCGGGGAGATTGAGAAAAACATCTGTATTGCCATTGGTAATATCTGAAGAAAGAAAATCATCTCCGCAGACAAGATCTGCGTAATTGGATAAAGAAAGCCATTGGGTGTCTTTTGAGGCGGTGGTATAAACCCCTGAAAAGGTTTGCTCTGCCATTTCTGTAAAAATACCAACCATTTCACGAATAAAAGGAGAAAGTGTTGTTTCTTGAATCATGCGTAATTGATTAACAACAGCTGTTTCTGATTGAGAGAGAATACCACGCAATGTTTTTAAATTGCGCTCGCTGTCTTCATATTCATCAGAAAATACAACATGGGCAAGAAGAGCTGTTAATAGATTATGGGCTTGTGTCGAGAAATATTCCGCTGAAGAATTGTCTGATTTTTTATCTGTAAGAAGCAACTTGGAAAAGCTTACAATATTCGCTTCACGTTGTGTGCGTGGTACGCTGTCGTCTAAAAGCCAATCGATGACATTAAAATTTTTTGTTAACAATGAATTGGGATCGAGAACAATGACATTTCTATTCCCCATCTTTTGACGCGCAAATTTGACCATTGGGGCAACTTCTGTTGAAGGATCAAGACAAATAATAGACCCTGGATAAGTTAAACACGTAGGAACTACTGTACTGGTTGTTTTATAGCCACCAGAACCAGCAAAAAAGATCATATGAGTTGAACCAAAATCAAGATTAAAGGTTAGCAAAGGAGCTGTTCCACCCTTTCCCCATGTTGTTTTATTGCCAGGTGCAAAGGGAATTTTGCATACATTATCTTGATCAACACGGTATCTTTCACCCACAACAATTTGCCCATTGGCAGGAAAGATTTTTGCTGCATCTCTTAAATTCATCCAAGCGGCCTCACCAAAAATACCTTTTTTTGCACGCTTGATCTTACTTTTAGGGGGAAGGGTTGTTACGAATTGAATGATGGAAAAAAAAACACCAATGATGATGCCAAAGACAACCATGGGGTCCATGAATTGAAGAGCATAGCTCCACGTTATTCCTTGTTGGCCAACATAGGGACTTAAACGTTTTATTTCACCACCAATATAATAAAGAGCGGTTGTTCCAAAAAAGACAACCGAGACAAAAGTGATCATTTTACGCAGGTGCAGTTTTTGCGAGAGACTATACAACAATAAAACAACAGCCATTAGTGCTAAGACTAATAAAGGCTCAGAACGAAGAGTCCAATAAATTTGATCGCTCTTTAGTCCATTTGTTATAAACAATAAAAAATGAGGGACAAGGAATATCGTTAAAGCACCTAAAGCGATCGGTATTAAAATAAGTACCATTTGTGTTTTGGTATATTTCATTGTATTTTACTTTCAATTCTGTCAGAATATGTTACGAAATGCTCTTTTTCAGGTGTGTGATATGAACTCTCATCTCTTTTTCAAAGGTGCAGATAACACCAAATAGTTTCCGTTTATGAGCCCTTCTCATCAAGGAGGAAGGTTTTATCCATTCTTAGCAGGCCATAGCGAATGCTTTGGAACGGTGCGTTATGCATACTTGTGCTTGCTGGTGTACTTCTTTGGTTTGCTTAATAATTTGTGTAATTTGTTTGGCTTTATTTTCTGATACACCAATGCTTTGAGCCAATGTTTCATAATCATTATTTTGAACTGCTTGATGTTCATTTGGTGAGAGACGGGTGTTGATCTTTTTTACAAAGTTGCTGAGCTCTTTTTGACATAAAGGATTTTTTGCTAAAGCTTCTTGTTGTAATTCTTTTGGCAAGGCGAAGAGGTCTTGCAAGCTTTGATTTGGCATTTCTACCGTTTGTGCACGACGATTTTGTTCTGTTGCATGTTCTTGCGTAATTTCCTTTTCAGCATATTTTACAGCATACGTGAAATTTGCAACGGCAGTACAAAGCATCTCAAGATGATTTTTAGCGTTTGCACGTGCCTGATTTTGTAGTCCACATAAACTGAAACCTGCAAGACGAGAAATAGAGTGCGGTGCCCTTTCAATCTTGTTGGCGAGCTGTTGGCCTAAGCTTGGATTTTTGATGATTTCTACCATCTGTTTGTCTAATGTTTTTGTACTACCATAAACAATTTTTGACAGTTTCCGGACCTGTTTTAGGCTTACGTGGACACAAGAATCTTCTGCAACCATTTGGGCCGTTTCATTTTTTGTCAAAGGGGCTAATCTCTCTTCTGGAATGAGAATGCTTTCAAGCTCTTTTGTTTTGGGAACGGTAAAGGTAAATTTATCACCGGGTTTTAATGTTTTGAGTTGTTCTGGTGTGAGATGTTCTTTATTGCCGATAATGTAAGCTCCTTTTACATTGCAGGCAAAGCTGTTAAGACCAGCACCTCTATAGGTGCCCGTGTAGGTTTCACCTTCCTTTGTGACCATAACAGGGCGATCATTCACATTGCGCCCAAGTTCTTTCATGCTGCTCATGAATTCCTTTAAAAGAAGTATTTTATTGGGATTGGAGATATCCTCAAACAGGTGTTGCATTGGTTCTAGATTGTCATTTTGTATTGCTGCAACACTAGCAACCAACATGCGTTCTTTTGTAACCAGTGAAAAATCAAGCTGATGCCCTGCGGCTTTGGCAAGATTTTCAAAAAAGATCCGTTGTGTACGTCCGTTGCCTTCTCTAAAGGGGTGAGTATAGTTGAGAGAGGCAAATATTTTGGCTGCTTCATGAGCAAATTCTTTGCATGATAAATCCTGCAAATTATTTTTTTCGGCAAGCGTTTGATCTAATTTTTGTAAACCTTCTTGTAATTCGCTACCGACTGCAAAACTTGTTATTTTTTTCATTACTGGCGCGACGGCAATGGTACCATCTTCAAATGTAAAGGGAACATTGCGGGTTTGTCCAGCCCATTCAAAGGTATTTTCAAATAGACGTTGATGAATAAGGCATAGATAGGAGCTATCAAACTTTTCTGGTAAGGGGGCTTCACGCAGATTAATCATCGCTTTTGCTGAATCGTGCGCACATCTTGCCGTAAAAGCGTCAAGGTTTGTTATTCCATATTTATTTTTTAATGTTTTGCTTTTAGGATACATATAATGTTCAGGGGAAGGCACTGTGGATGTCACATCTGTTTTTTTAAATTTTGCTTTTGGCATTGTAGCTTCCTTATAATTTTACGTTGTCCATAAGAGTGTTAAATTCCTCGAGTGAAATATTTCCCTTTGCGTATTCTTCTAAAATTTTGAGTGTTGTAGGATGAAGCGCTATTCCCTCTATCGCATGGGTGCTGATGGCTGCTTCAACGGCTTCACGGCGTTTTTTTAATTCTTCCTCTGTCATCGATAAAAGATTTTCTCTATTTTCCGTTGTGTTGGTTTTCATGCATTTTTCCTTTTATGTGCAAGCGTTGCTTTAAAAGAGCTTTGGGTAGCCGGTGTGATTTTCTTTTACTCACCTCCAAAGATGTTTCGTTGTTTGAAGGGATCGTAATAAATTTCTGTGACCTTAAATTTTCCTTCAATCCGTTTGCATTGGATGATGATATCAATCATTGAAATCAATAGTCCTCGAATATCATCACGCTCTAAATCACCACCGCCTTCACTTTCTTTGACCAAAAGGGTCATCTGCTCAAAGGCTGCAAGTGCTGTTGATGCGTGAACCGTCGTAATGGAACCTGGATGGCCTGAATTGACATTGCGGATATAATAAAAGGCTGTACCATCTCGAAGCTCTTGCAAAAGAATACGATCAGGACGCATCCGTAAAGATGATTCAAGCAACTCTTTGGGGCCAACGGAGGCTAAGCCTTGTCCATCTTTTGAATAGAACATTGAGACATGGTTAGGGTGTGGTATCACCAATTCTTGCGTGTCTTCAATGGTGATAATACGCTCTTCTTGAGGAATTTTGGCAATTAATGCTTTTGATAATGTGGTTTTCCCCGAACCTGTTTTTCCCGCAATTAAAATATTTTTCTGGCATGCTACAGCTTGATTTAAAAAGGAGACAAAGTCTTTATTACAGTAGGCAAAAGCTAAGTTATGCTCGATGATTTTGAGCTCGTTAAAACGAGAATGATAGTCATGCAAGGGCGTGAAAGATACCCGTTCACAGAGCGAGAAGAGACCCTTATTTGCGAGCTCTTCGAGAGAAAAACTCCGCGATGATGGTTTGCGAATTGTCATACTAATCGTGTCTTTTTCGACAGCGGGCGGAATGACAATTTGAATGCGCTCATTGCCTGGTAGCGTTGCAGACAATATTGGGTTTTTGTCTGATATGTTTTGCTTGGAATAGGATGCGACAACTTTCGCAATCCCCATAAGCTCATTAAAAGAGAGAGCCGGTGCTTCTATTGTTTTCCATCCATCAAATCCTTCAGTCATGACTTGATAGGGACGATTGATAACAATTTCAAAAAGACGATCATCTTTCAAAAAAGCATTGATGGGTTCAAGTTTTGTGAGAACAATCGCAACGGTTTCATCGCACATGGTATGTAAGTTTGAGTTCATTCTAAAGTTACCGCCGAATTTTTGTAAAAGTTTCTTGAAACAGCTCGATTGATAATCTGTTTTTTGTTTTCGATGACTTTCAATTTATAAACGCTGGAAAAATCTAAATCGCGGGCAACAAAGATATTCACCATTTCCCCTTGGTTTTTGGATAATGTGGGAGAAATATTGGCGTAATTTTCTACGAGAATATTTGCAATGTCTTGTCCTGAAGAGATTGTTTCAGTTTCTTCTTTTTCTTGTTTTTTTGCTAAACGTTTATTGGCATAGTGTGTTGCATCTTTTATCAGAGAGACAAGAAGCGCAGATCCAATCCTCTCGAGCCAATGGTTATCAATATCTCCATCCATACCAGAACGTCCTAAAGCATCCGTTGCAGGTGAAGCTAACGATATAATGATACCATTGGGGGTTTTTGCTCTATTCCATAGCACAAAGAGACGTGTTTGGCCTTTTTTCAATCCGGAGCGATATTCACCAACAATTTGGGTGCCTTTGTCAAGAAGCACAACACGACCATTGTCTGATAAGATATCTCTGGAGACGATACAACTGGCAAAACCTTGTTGATCACTGTTGATGGCTGTTTCTAAAATACAAGGGATAGAAGTGCCCATCGCGATGATGTAGTTTCGATTGCCAAGGGTTGAAGCACGAATACCTTCAAGCACTGTAGGTTTGAGAAGATGATTAAAACGTTGTATTGTTTCATCAGGCTTGCTTTCAAGTTGGTGAGGCAAAGCACCGTTATTTGTTTGTGAATCTATTTTGCCTTGTTGGGTATTTGCATAAGCTAATACAGGAGCACGTTGTGCTGCTTCCAGCAGTGAGTTATCAGAATTTAATTGATTGATGTTTGGTGTTGGTAGCTCGACTTTTGGTAATAGAGCGTTATTTCGTTGAGGCTGTTCAAGGGAGGGAGGGGTAGGCTTTGCAGGGCGAAAAAGCTCTGTTTGTTTTATAACTTTTCCTTCTTTTGAAGATTCAATGGGTTGTTTTTTGTCTGTAACAAGTGTTGAATAGGCTAAATAAAGACAAACACTGAAAAGAATAATAAGAGCAATAGCTTTCCCCACATTGTTCTGTTGACTTTTCCCTTGAGCATTTTTTATTGTATCACGATCATTAATGCTTTTTTCATCCACGGTGTTATTCATGGCTGCTTCCTAGGTTCACTTTACGTTGTACAGATGGTGATGTCGTACCTGTTTCAGGGTTAATTCCTTCTGGTACGAACCTTTTATTAAAGATGCACAATACTTCATTCCCACGTCGTAGCGTGAATTGTGCTGCTGTTGCATGAACAATAACCTTGTTGCCTTTAATCGATTTGGGAATAAGCGCTTCTTGCCCATCAGGCGATACAATGTAAATGGCAGGGATTTCAATGTTGCCTAAAAAGGTAAAGGTTGTTGTTTTCCCATTATCATAAACAGAAGCGGGTTCAATAAGAGATGAGCCTTGAGCTTCATAAGCCCAATTGCGTGGTCCAAAATCTTCATGGATATTTAAAATATCATTGACAAAGTTTTCTTCACGTTGTTTTTCTTTTTCTGCTTCGGCTAATTTCTTACGCAAGGCTTCATCTTCTGGATAACGAAACTTTACCAAGAAATACGTCTCATTGCCGGCTGAAACATCGCCTTCACGCACTTGTAGTTCGAACTGATAAGAGCGTTGTGTTCCATCTTGGCGACTTGTAACAATTTGTAAATTGGTTACAGGTTGAACTTCCCGCGGTTTGAGAAAAACAAAGTGTCCAGCCGGTGCAACTTGCCAAGCAACCGAATTTCCAATGCCTACATAGGTTACTTCTTCATCAACGGCAAATTCTAGTTGGACCGAAGAGCGAATGGAGCCAATGATTTGTACGACGTTGTAGGGGTCATAATTGACAAATCTGATGCGGTTATCTTTACGTGCACTGACAGGCGCTGTTTCTGCAAGTGAGAGAACTGTATGAAAACTGAAAGTGATCGTAAAAATTAAAGAGATTGTTTGTAAAAGTCTGATCATTTTGTTACCTCTGGATCAGATCTATATTCCGATACTTGAAAACCAAGAGGGTTGATAAGACGATCAGACGTTGAAATGTGTGCGTTCACATAGGAAAAATTTAAGATTGAAATCCAATGGGAAATATTTTCCTTTTCATTCAAATCTCTGACCGTTTTATAGTAACGAACTTGGATAAGATCTTTGCTGATAAAAGAGATTGATTTGATTGTGACCGTAGCAATCGTGTTATGATAAATATTTTGCGGACTTTCTGGATTATTGCCCGCGTACCATTTTGCAAAACGGTTTTGTTCTTTTGGAGAAGATAAAAGAGAGACTAAGCGAAAATTGTTTTCTGCTTCTGATGTTTGAAAACCTTCACGAGCACGAACATATTGGCTGGCAAAATAACGCGTTATCGCTTCATCATAGTCGTTAGGGGATTCTTTTAGGGCGCTTACAGTATCAATAATGCCTGTTGAGTTATCAACGCGGATAACAAAAGGCTCTACCGTTTTCAAAGGCGTCAAAGCTGCGACAGCTAAAGCCAGCGCAATCGTCATCAATCCCAAAAGCACTGTTAAAGCCATGGAAATTTTCATCCGCACGCGCATGCTATGCATGCGATCAATGTCAAATGAGCGCGCTTCTTTTATATATTCTTCAAGGGCATCACTTTTCACGAATAACCTCCACAGTTTTATCAGATCGTGCTTCATGAATAACCGGATTTAATGAAGCTGAATTGGCTGTTACCTTTTCACTTTCCAAAGTATTGAGAATGATGGGAGTGGTAATAGGCTTTACACTCTTTTCTGGCTGAACAATGTTTTTATTGTCCCAATTCCACTTATCTTTATTTAAAGCACGTGTATGTTTGCCATTACAGCGTGGTGGTTTTTTAGGGCCACTCAAAGAGGCACAACCAGTAAGAGCGATTGTTAGGACCATAACAAAAGTTATTTTTCGTTTCATTTTTTGAACTCACAAATATCTTGGAATACAATGCATGAGAGCTTTTATTCTGAACATTTTTACAAGTTTATGTGATGCAAGACTTTGATTGGTTTTGTTGTAAAACCCAAGATGTTAAATCTTTTATGGAACAGCATCATGGCGTATGCGCCAAAGGGCGCACACAAGGCAAAAACAAAAATACTTATTCTTTTAAAGAAGTGCTTTATCTTAAAATCGACCACGACCGCCTCCGGATCTTCCTGCTTTTGCTGCCGCGCTTGCCGCATTTTTAACAGCGTTACCGGCAATACCTGAGAATTGGAAAGCAGCACTTTTTACTGCATTACCACTTGTTCTTGCACCATTGGAAAGCATTGTGAAAATCTGTCCTCCTGAAGAGACACCAGCGTTAAAGTATGGTCCGCCAGAGGCCAGCGCTGTTGCAATACCAGGAAGTGCACGGAAGATAATAACTCCTATGATCGAAATGACGATGACAGGGGGAAAAAGAACATAAATTGATTCATATGAAACTTTGAGAACCTGCAGGATAACTTGGCATATAATGGTTCCAAGCATGATTACGAGAACTTGTAAAATGGTAAAATTGATCAAAGTTGTAATCCATGCCTCGGTGTATTTTCGCGTTGCATTGAACAAATACAAACTAATGAAGAGAGGCCCAAGACCTATAATCATGACCAGTGCAACTTGTGCAAACATTTGCACAATAAAACCACCTATACAAAAAAGAATAACGGCAAGAAGCATAATAGAACCAAGAAGACCCACAACGATCTTTTCAAAAAACCAAGCATTGTATAAGACTTCTTGATAGCGCGAACTTGCCTTTAACAAAATATAATCAAAAACATTGGAGCTTGCAGGATTGCTGTTAAGCGCATTCCCAATAGCATTGGATAAATCATTGAAGAAAATATCCTTAACATAAGTATTAAATGTATCCGCATTCGTTGCCATTGTTGTAACAACAACAATTTTAACAACATTATTGAGAAGACTATGCATGGAAAGCGCAACGCGACCTGTCATAACATTATAACCATAAAGAAAGATAAAAATGATTGCGGCGAGATTTAAGGGCGCTGAAATAGCAGAAGACAGCCCACTCACCGTCGTGTCCATCACATTATCAAGGGGTTTTAAAATATACCCAGAAACGCTTTCAAAGGGAGAAAAACTAAAGTCTGACATCTGTACGAGTACTTTCAAGTTTTTCTTTTAATTGTTTTTCTTTTTCTTTTAATTGTGCCTCAAGATATTTATGCTTTTGTTGTTCCTTTTCTTCACGTAATTCATCTTTTGTCTTCGTATCTCTTGCTTGAATCATATCAAGAGACTGAAGTTTTAAAGAACTTACTTGAAGACCTGCTTGAAGAAGAGAAAGCTGTACTTGAATCTCTTGTCGAAGGGCTTGCAATTCTTCAGGTTTAGTGTCTTTTTTTGATTGAATATTTTCAAATTTTTGACTTATGTCTTTAATTTTTTTTGCAGTTTCAGTTGCATTTTTATAAATGCTTTCAGCTGTTTCTGATTTTGCAGCATCTAATTTTTGTGTGTTTTCGAGTGCTTGTTTATAATATTCATCTACATCGGGTGCTGTTTGCGCTATTGCATGAGAAATAAAAGAAAAAGATAACAGTGTAACTAAGCCATATTTTTTCATTGATTTTTTCTCCTTTGATAAAATATGGGCAGCCATTTTTCAGGGTCAGCTCCATATTCGTTGATAATTTCATTCATGAGTTCAATGTTTTTTGTGGTGCCACTTAAAACGGCGATCTCATCATTCATTCCACGTAAGTTAAGTTCTGCAACGACGGAATTTTGCCCTTGTTTGATGAGAAAACGACGGGATTCTCTGCTTAACTCTGACTGTATTAGTTCAAATTCACGCTCAGTAAGTTTGAAAGCTTCGACATAATCATTGTAATTTGCTTTTTGATTTGGAAAAAATATTTGGGTGGGGCATTGCTCAATAATTGTGTGTGCGATTGTTGAGTTCAAAGCATCTTTAGGGCTTTGTGTTGCAAAGAGCATCATGCCATTTTGTTTACGGATTGTTTTTAACCGATCTTGCGCAAAAGCTTTGAATGAATCATCTTCTAAAGCTTTCCAGAATTCATCAACGACGATAATGATACGCCGCCCATCAATCAAATCAAGAATGCGGTGAAAGAGATACATCATTAAGGGGCGCCGAATTTCTTCATTATCTAAGAAATCGGTCATGTCATAGCCAATGAACTGCGCATTTAAATTGAGATCATCTTGCTCATTATCAAAAACCCATCCTAAATCATTGCCTCTAATCCAGCGTTGCAGCCGTATGGCAATCCCTTCTTTGGATGTGTTGTCAAAAAACAGTTGAAGGGCACCAAGAGAGCGCTGGGTTGGGGGTAAGTTTTCCAAGGAATCAATAGCTTTGGCGATATCTTGTCGCTCTTCTTCTGTTACGATTTGCCCTTCAGCGCTTACCAGCTTTAAGATCCAATTACGAAGAAAGATTTTATTTTTTTCGGTGTATTCCATGCCCTTTAAGGGAGCAATCCCCGTGGGCTGCCCATTTTTTAAAGGTTTGTATTTTCCTCCTCCAGCCCGTACAAAAATCTCTGCTCCTTGATCTTTATCAAAAAAAACCATAGTTGGATTGTGTTTTTGTAATTGTGCAAGAAGAAAATTAACAATCACTGTTTTACCAGATCCTGATGGACCACAAACAAATGTGTTGCCAAGATCGCCATAATGAAAATTAAAATAGTAAGGTGAACCAGCCTGTGTTTTTAGCAATGCGACAGCAGCTCCCCAAACATTATCGTTCAGTTTGCCAACAGGGAAAGAATGGAAGGGCGATAAAGCGGCAAAATTTCTGCTGGTAATGGCGCCTGAACGCGCACGATAGCTAAAGTTTCCAGGAAGCTGTGCCCACCATGCTGCTTCTAATCCTAAGTCTTCTCTGGCAATCACCGCTCCCCCATTGGTTAAATGGGACCGAGCTTTTGATAAGTTTTCAGTCAATATTTTGGGATGATCAGCAAAAACAGCTAAAGAAATGTGGTGTTCTCCCAAAACAAAACGGTTTGATTCTAAATCATCTAACGCTTCATCCAATGCATCGATTTGTGAGCTCGCACGGTCAGCCGCATTGATCATTTGATTTTGTTTGCGGCTCATAATCGCACTGGCGGCTGCCTTACTTTTAAAGACAAAGGATTGTGTTAAAATAAATTCAAATGGCACCGTAAGCAGACCATCAGTCATGCCTGGGCGTGTTTTAGAAGGATACTCTTTCCATCCAAACATGCCCACAAAGCGTTCATTGCTTTCATGGCGAATTTCGATAATTTCTTTCCCAAAAATAACACGATCCGAGTAAATTGTTGAAGCTATAGTTCCAAATGTGAGAGGAATACGCTCACGTCTTCCTCCCACTAGCTGGTGGAGAAATTCACTTTGTTCGGAAAATAAAAGTCCTTCATGTTCATAGATGGATAGCAGACGGACTTCATACTCTTCCAAACCTTGCATAAGATCTTGACTTAACTCTTCGAGTTTACGAATAGCTTCCTCATCGGGTTCAGTTTGTGTTTTCTTCGCTTTGCTCAAGCGCTGAAAAAATGAAACCAGCTTTTCTGTTTTATCCGCGGCCGGATTCCAAAGCAGTGAAATAAATAGATCATTTCTATACAGTTCTTGTGAAACCATTTTCTTTTTATATTTTTCATCTAATGTTGTTGCAAAAGATGAAAGAAAATGACCTTCTGGGTATATCGTTTCACGGCGGCGGATGATGTGAGAATATAAAGCAAGCCGCTCGTCTGCGATATTTTTTAAAAGGGTGTTTAATTGGTTGTGTAAAGAATTTAATTGATCAATATCCGCAGTGTCGAAATTTATACCCTCAACAGCCATCACAACCATTAAACAGCGTGAATTTAAAGCAACGACATGTTGGTTGATGTAGCGTATATAGGGAATATATTCTTCAGGCAAAGTTTCCCGTTTCATTATGGACATCTGTTTCACCCGTTTCGTTCCTTCAGCTTAGTTCCTTATAAGTGCGGATAAGGCGTAAAGGGGAGGTCGAACCTCCTCCCCATCGATTGAGGTTTTTTTGTTTTCCTCGGGTATTGAGCCATGCAAATAATACGCGAAATTGGTTGTGATCGTACTTTGTCACTTCTCGCAAAATAAAGTGCATCCCAATCCCAAGACCAAACATGGTAAAATCACTGGTCAAAATGAAAAGAATAGATGTCGCCATGACATTGAGCGCCATCGCTTCCATTGTAACACCAGCAAACATGGCCGGGCGCGTACAGGCAAGGAAAAGAGTATCTTCGTTCATTTATGCTGTGCCCGCTAATTTAGTGACGAGAGCAGGAGCACCAAAAACAATAGCAATACCAAGAACACAGTAAGCTGCTTTGCGTAAATCAATAAAGCCGTACATCCAGCCAATCCCCACAGCAGCAACACATATAATTGCAATGAGCCTTGCCGTTGGTCCCGTCATCATTGTGACAATGTTGCCTAAAACACCATCAAGATTTCCCAGACCACCTCCACTAGCAGTAGGAGCAGAAGCAGCATAAGAAGGATCTGATACAAGCACTGCTGTAAAAAGCAGCATGGTCACGATAAAAATGATGTTTTGGAATCTATTATCTGTCATTTTACCTCTCTTTAACAAATAATATTTGTTCATATGTCGACATTCCATTGCCTCTAAGAAACTGGAGAGTGTTGTCATTTGATAACAGTTTAATTCTCCTCGTTTGTTTGTCTTAAAAGCCTTGATAGTGGATCTGTTCACTCTCAAGCTCTTCTTCGTAAAGAGACAGAAGTCTTTTCAAATTGGGATTGTGTTACATGAAAATGGCAATTTTAAGTTGTATATCTTGGTAAAGACAACAATATTGAAACAATGCAAGAAAGAATATTATTCTTTACAAAGTGTAGTTAATATGCAACACAGATATTTGAATTTTTTCTTTAAAAACAAGGGGATTGCTGATAAATAATGTGAAAGGATAGAAAAACAATGAATTTTTTGAGCGAGCGTGTTAAGAAATGCTGTTTAAATTAATTGTTATTATTTACATTATGGGTTCCATAGTGTGGGGATTAAGCCAATATAAAGATAAAATAGATTTCAGCATTCTTAAAACATTTGAGACGCAAGATATCCAAGATATTGTCGATCTTTACCGAGAAGAAAAAAAGTTGGGTAGATCTATCACCAAACAGCAATTAGAAAAAAATGAACCAGCTTTCGATTTGCAGAAGAGTGTTCCATTAAACGATGTTGCACATAATGCTGTTGTTTTTCATGGTAAGGCTTCTGTTACAAGTGGGGTTACATTTAAATTACTGACACCTGCTGCACAATCTTGGCGCTCACATATCTCCCGTGATATTCATCTTTATGGTGTGGATACATGTGCACCCCGTCAAAAAGCAAGATTAAATGATCAAGAATGGCCCTGTGGTGCGGTTACAACGGCTTGGCTTGTCACCAAAACACTTGGGCAGGATTTATCCTGTAAACAGGCTTTGATGCACAATGGTGTTTATTATGCGCAATGTTTTGTTCAAGGGGTTGATTTAGCTGAGGAAGGTCTTAAAGAAGGTATGTTGGTCCTCTCAAAAGAGGGGAAAAATCCTATTCCAGCCCAGTATCATCATGCGGAAGAAAAAGCACGTGGCAACAAGATTGGTCTTTGGTCAAGTGATTTTACTGAACCTTTAAAATGGCGGCGAGATAATGGGTCCTACAACCCCTTTGCTAGTCCATGATTGGTTTTAACGAACATATTTACTTAAATTTTATAGAGAAAACTTTATCAATAAAATTGTACCAAATCGTAAAGCAAATTTGAATAAACGGTGAGATTATTTTCGTTTTTGAAGGAGAAAGTGAGACGATAAAAAACGCTCAAGAAACGGATTTCTAAAGCGGTGTTGATAAAAGTAAAAAATAAACAGACCTCCAAATGGTGTAACGTTTGATATAACGGATAAAATCTTTCACAATGTCTTAAAAGAATTCATAGAAAAAGTTTTTTCATCAGAATTTTGTTTTTAGGATTGGATCCCGTTTTTTACTTCTTTAAAAGTGATCAATCTGGTGCGTTCCTTGAAAAGCTTTCATAATTATCTGCTTTTAAGTTCAGACTTCCAAATGATGAATGTATTTCAAATAGACTCTACACGAAGAAATCTTCGTAAAAATGATTTGCATTGCTGATTGTTTTCTATATATCACAAAACGTTTCTATTTAGGCCTTCGATGGGGAACAATAATCAACATACAAATAGGTAGAAAGAGCTCATACTTTTTTGTAATGGCTTTGTGGTGCAATGATCGTGACACTTAAGTATTATCATGCTCATAGACTTTCTATAGGGCTAGGGGCGATGCCTATTGCAATGTCACTATTTGAAATTAGTTGGACAAAAGCATTCGTCGCCTTCTGATTTCATCATTTGTATACAGTTTGGGCTTTTTCCTTCTCATTGTATTTTATGACAAACTCATACGATGGCTATTGTTAGCTCTTCTTTACGTTATTTTACTCAGAGTGTTCACTTTGAAAGCAAGCAAGTGATGGTAAGGCTGTATTCTTATACGATATGAAAATTCAACACCCATTTGGAGGATGATGTTAACAGATAAGGTATTAAAGAGGGGTAAAATGAAAAAAATATTTTATGATGCATGGCTCTATTATGCGTCGTGGGGTGTAAAAAACTATAGCGTAGAAGATTTTAAAAAAGATGTAAAATTAAGAGAAGAGTAAGGAAAGAAGTGCTTTCTTTCAGAACAAGCTGTTAAGGAATCTAAAAACTGTCAATGGCTTAAAAGCAGATACTGAAATGTTTTTTTCGCCAAAGCTTGATTCTACAGACCGTGGTCATGCATTTTAATAAATACATATTCTCAACAATAAAGTACGTTTCAAATTATGACTTCTTTCATTTTTATAGAAGCAATTGCTATCATTTTTTATTCTAGATGATCAACTAAAATTGTATTTCAATGATATTGTTTGTTTCATCTTTGTTAGATTGAGGATTATGATCATGAGAGAACTGGATAGCGTTGTCTCATAGAAACATTTCTCAAGGCTCCAAGCCTATTTCATGGCGGTGTTCGTAAATGGGATAAAAGCTATATTCCTATCTTTACTGAAAAAAAGATGCTCGAATGGCACATACTCTCTGCCAGTTCAAAATATTACGACAGTTTTTGTCTTTGAAAGGGAGCATAAGAGTTTTTTATTCCTTGATTTTCAAGTGTTTTTATTTGTACGCTCCCCACTTATAATGTGCAAGCGAATAGTTTTGATTGATTCAATATAAACAGATTTGAAATGAGAAAATATATTGGGCTTTTTCATGATGCATGAATAATAAATTATTATTATAAATCAAATTATTATATACTTAAGGAAGCGTTTTTTAAGGCGTTTTTTGTTCGTTGTTAAGAATTTGAGTACTTTAGATAAAAAACTCTATCAATGCCGTTGTTGTTAGAATTAAAATTTTTATGAGAAAAATGAGCATTTGGGAATGATAAGCTTTTGATATAAAGCGTTTTAGAATTTTGCATGACTTAACGATAAATTTATTTTATGATTTTTTATGATCTCTATAGACGATAAAAAGTTGGAATATGGTTTGAGAAAGCAGATGACAGAACTATTATCTTCCGATAAGTAATTTTGAAGTAAAAGACAGCTTGATAAATGACAAATAGAGATAGGTGCACCATGAATGAAGTTACCCATATTGAGACTATTATAGCGCATTATGATGCTGTTTTTTGTGATGTGTGGGGTGTTGTGCATAACGGTGTACATGCATTTGAACCAGCGTTGAAGGCGTTGTATAAAATCCGACAAATGGGAAAAACTGTCATTTTATTAACCAATTCCCCTCGGCTACGGGAAGATGTTGCTGCTCAATTACAAAGCATGAATGTTCATAGCGACTATTATGATGCCATTATCACTTCTGGGGATGTAACGCGCGATCTCATTCAGACTGCTCCGCGTAAAGTTTTTTTCATTGGTCCACAGCATGATTTAAGGCTGTTTGAAGGGTTAGAGTGTGAATTTGTTGAAGAATGGGAGGCTTCTGTTGTCGTCTGTAGCGGTTTTCTTGAAGATTTTGATGAAGAACCCTCTGCTTATGAGGAGATGTTTCGTCGCATGCGGTCGCGGAATTTACCTTTTATTTGTGCGAACCCAGATGTGATTGTCCATTATGGAAATAAGGAATTTTGGTGCGCTGGTGCATTGGCGCGTCTTTATCAACAATTAGGGGGGGAGGTACGCATTGCTGGAAAACCTCACGCACCTATTTATGAATGTGCTTTTGAAAAACTTCAAAGAATACGGGGAACAGTAGAAAAAAGTCGAGTTTTAGCTATTGGTGATGGTCTTTTAACGGATATTAAGGGGGCGGCTCATTTTGGTCTTGATGCCCTTTATATTATGGGGGGGATTCATCATTATGATTATACGCAAAATGGTGTGGTTGATAAGCAAGCTTTGCATTCTTTTCTTGAACATCATGGTTATAAACCACAAGCAATCATGTGGGCACTTCAGTAATGACTAATTTTTTGCGTCTTCAGGGGATTCATATGTTTCCCTCGGCTTGGCGGGGAGCAGTGTTGGCACTTGGAAATTTTGATGGTGTTCATTGCGGGCATCAGGTGGTGTTGCAAAAAGCGCTTGATTTCGCGCGGATAAAAAAGAAACCAGCCGTTGTTTTAACCTTTGAACCACATCCAAGAAGTTTTTTTCAACATTCAGCTCCTGTCTATCGTTTGACAGAAGCAGCTGAAAAAGCTGAAATTTTTAAAACCCTTGGCTTTGACGGCGTGATTGAACAGCCCTTTGATGCACAGTTTGCTGCTCTTTCAGCGGACGAATTTATCGAATCTATTTTAAAACAGGCCTTTGATGTTTCAGTTGTGGTGACAGGGGAAAATTTTCAATTTGGACATCAGAAAAGTGGAAATTCACAGCTTCTTTGCCAAAGAGGAGAACAATATGGGTTTGAGGTTGTGCTCGTTCCTTGCGTTTCTCGTTTTCAAGATTCACAATCTTTGATCATTTCTTCTAGTTTTGTTCGGCAGCTTCTCTCACAAGGAAAAGTGGAAAAAGCAGCCCATTTGTTAGGGTATCACTATCGGGTACGCTCCAATATTATTCAAGGTGAAAAACTTGGACGTCTTTTGGGATTTCCTACCGCTAATCAAATATTGCCTCCACAAGTTCGTTTGGCTCATGGTGTTTATGCGGTACGTTTGCGTCGTGCGAACGGTGTTTTGTATGATGGTGTTGCAAGCTTTGGTTGTCGTCCAACGGTTGTTAAGGATGGTGCGCCCCTTTTGGAAACCTATCTGTTTGATTTCAACGATGACCTTTATGGGGAAAGCTGTACCGTTTCTTTTTTCCAGTTTTTGCGAGGACAAGAAAAATTTGATGGGCTTGAGCCTTTGATTGCACAAATGCATCGTGATGAAAAAAAAGCAAAAGAAATTTTAAAGACAGTACAACCATTATCAAAGTTGGATAAGCTGCTTACTTTTAAAAATATGTCCTAAACTTATCTGAAAAAGAGAGAAGAGCTGTAAAAATAGCACTTAAAGTGATTATAATCACAAAGATATATTCCAAAACATCGTGGAATATATGTTTTTTCCGTTGTTGAGAGGGAGAATCGAATATCTGAAGATCTGATTTTAGCATCATTTTTTTCAAAGTTCATTTGAGGGATTTTATTATCATCCCAAAGTTTACGGCATGTTTCTTTCTGATCCGTTAAAACCCATCATAAAAGATGCAGTAAAGAATAAGCAACCAGCCTATTTAGCAATAATAGACGTGAAGAGGGAGAAAGGCTGTTTTTAAAATTTCTTGCGATTTTAAGCTTATAGTTTGATAAAATTTAATTGATGACTTTTTTATTTTAAAAGTTTATTGTTTCTTTTTTCTCATTTGTTTTATTATGTCATTTATGCCTTATCACCGTTTATGATGAGAGTTGGTTCGTGTAACTTTACGCATGTGATATTTTGTATCATGTCATGAATATTTTTAAAAAAGGTTTGTTTGGCGAATCTGGTGAAGAAGATCAGTGGTTAGAAGCAGTTTTCGTGCTAACCAATCATGTAAACGAGAATGAAGCTGCTTGAAAATGCTTTAAGTCTCATTTCTCTTGTATATTGTGATGGGGAATTCACATTAAGGAGACTACGATTGATCGCAGATAAAAAGAAATCATTGCGAGAAAGCAGGTGTACTTGTTTCAAAATTTCTAATGCTGTGGATTGATAAAGGCATAATTTTGTTGTCGTAACATGTCAATCTTTTAGATTCTCAAGTTAAGAACTATTCATATATTTCCTTTGTCCTTGACAAATATAACGCCTATAATGCAAAGGGAAGGCAGTCTTATAAGGATATGAAAACGCAAAGCCAATAATGTTGTGTGTTTTTTTGATAGAAGTATTGGATAAAAGTTGGAACATTTTTCCAATCTATGTTCGGTCTATTCGTGACTTTATCGTATTATTTTTCTCATAAAACTTTTTCTTTAGCGATCTCCAACGCAGCAATATGGCAGAAATATGTTTGAGACAAAGATTAAGGCGCTTTAATGCTCTCTCTGCTGTTACAGCTTTTGTATACTAGATGAGGAGAACCCCCTATTGCATTATCCATTTGTGTAATCTCTGAAACCGGTTTACAGCCTTATTGGAAAAAAATATGAAGTTATAAAGGGGAAAATCAGTCCAGATGACTGCCTTTTTTAAATTTGGCGTTGCTACTTTCAAAAGGTCCAGAGCAATATCTCTTAAATCATGAAAATAACAGCTGCAGGCTTTTGTTGCTCTTTGAATAGGATATTACGCCCTACAGGTAAAATAAAATACTGGAATATCCTTGTTTTACTAATTTATGCGCTTCTTTTGAAGAAATATCTCTCAACGCTTCCCATATTCATTTTCATGATGACATTCATAAATGGTATCGTGCAAGCTTCGTTGAGCGCTATCATCTTTATGCCTAATAAAAGAGCAATCCGACACCATCAGTTATATTGACAAGCCTTTAGTGTTGTACAGTCTTGGCTATTTGAGAGCGTTTATGAGAGTTTGTTCTTAACTCGTTTTATTTCACACGAATACTTCCTGCTTGTGACATGCAAGAAACACGCTTTTGATTGCTTCAATATAAATAGGCTTGAGAGAATCTTACGGTATTAGGATTTATCATTCAACGTGAAAAATAATTAATTGTTATAAATCAATATGTTGTAGTTAACCATAGATTATGGCTTACGGCTTTTTTTATAAAATACTTTGCATGCCTTTTATTCGGAATATAGGGTTTCCTTAGTGGTTTTACTGTCGTTTTAGGTGTCTGTAGCGTACGAATAAGCTCGTACTGGTAAAGGGAGAGAAAAAGAAGGTGGAGCAGTGATAAAAAGTGAGGTGAAAATAATTTTCTCTGATCATCATATGAATTTTCATGCATTTTTATGGCTTCGGGTGTGCATGTTTGTTGTATATTGAGGAGCAAAGCTTGCTTGTAGAGTTTTATGAAGTGGCAAGCCAAGGGAAAGGCGCAAGACAAAGATTATTGACTGATTATTTTTTTACAAATCGATGTGTATTTAAGAATTTTCGTCTTTTAAGGCGAGGAGGAAGTGTGCGAACTCTCTGTTTAAAGACGCGCTAAACGATAAAGATGCAGCGAGCGTGATCCGTGATGACAATAGGCAAGAAGAGGCAGAGAGGCAGTTTTTAAAATTGTTTGCATGGCTTCAACAGCTGACTTTTCTATAGTTGGAGGAGAAATGGGAATGTGATAGGCTTTTATGCCATATTCATTTGCGACCGTTTTAATGCTAGAAAAGTCAGGTTGATGGAGCTCTTCATGATCGGGGCGGTTACAGATAATTGTTTTAAAACCAGCTTGTGCCAATGTTTTGATATTTTCTATGCTAAGTTGGGCGCTGATAAAAATATCAGGTTCAATTTGTTGTAAATTCATTTTTGTTTATTCCCAATTGCACGATCTTCACGATACCCTCTGGTCTGGTATATAGAAAGAACATAATGAAGGTAAGTTTTTCAATGGCATCTTAACAAAAATATTCTTTTTGTCGAGAAGATCTATTGGTGAAAAATGAGTTGTAAGATGCAAAATATCTCATTCTGCAACATATTTGTTATTCGATCTTATGAAAGGTAACAGCTTGTTTTCCTGCGGATAATTCGTTGTATTGCTTGTTTACGCGCTTGCTAGAGGGATCCTTACTTTTCTTAAGCCCATTTTACCCTGTCGAGCATCAAAGAGTATAGAATTCATCATGTACTCCTATTTTTAGTTCAAGAAAAGGTACAAGCCGACACTATCATACACTTTGCTAGTCCCCAATATTGTAATCGTTCTTGGTACTGGAGATTTTGCATAAGAAGCATTTTTAGACCTTTCTTTTCAGTGTTTTTTGCTCATATGCTCGTTCTGCTTGTGATGAGCAAGCAAGTGATTCATAGAAGAGGAGGGAATGAGAGAATCTTACTGATTTCGGCTCTCTCATTCAACGTGCAAAACAATGAATTCTCCTTATAGTTTGTTGTATATTCTGGGTAGAGACTGTTTGTAAAGGCGTATCAAGTGGACCACATGAAGGGGGACAAGCCCAAGTGGAAGGCGCGATAAGAAGCAGGATCATTTACAGAGCATTGTTTACTGATCGACATGGATTTAAAAATCTTTGTTTTAGGGTGGGGAAGAAGAGCATATCTCGTGTTTAAATTTTTCTTATTCTCAAGAATATTATTTTTATAATATTTTGCTCAATGCTAAAAGTTAAAAAAATATTATAAAGATAAAATTGGGTGGTGTCGTTTTTATCCTAAAAATGGGAGAAGTAGTTGTCTTTCATGTGTTGAATGCTTGCTTCTTTTGTTATTTTCAGTATAATCGTAAAAACGATAATACTGAAAGGCGTAATGGATGATCATTGGACTTTTGAATCAAAAGGGAGGTGTCGGAAAAACGACGTTGAGTGTTAATCTTGCCGCCAGTTTTGCACGTACTGGTGCACGGGTATTGCTTATTGATGTTGACCCACAGGGAAGCGCATTGGATTGGGCTGCTGTACGTGAAGATGCTCCTTTGTTTTCAGTTATTGGTTTACCGCGTGCAACGGTTCACAAAGAGATTACACAGATTGGTCATGGTTATGATCATATTATTATCGATGGCCCTCCGCGTGTGACGGATCTTGCTCGTAGTGCTCTTATGGCTTCGGATTTGGTGCTTATCCCTGTTTTGCCTAGTCCCTATGATATTTGGGCAGCGGATGGAATTGTAAAGCTGATTGATGAAGCACGCGTTTATAAAGAGAATCTCAAATCTGCTTTTGTTATTAATCGTAAAATCGTCAATACAGCGATAGGGCGTGATGTGAACGAAGCTCTTGGTATATACCCTGTGCATGTTCTTTCTTCTAGTGTTGCGCAGCGCGTGATTTTTGCAGAAGCTGCCGCACAGGGGAAGGCCGTTTATGAAGTTGATAAGCAAGGACCCGCAGCGGCAGAGATTGAAGCGGTTGCAGCGGAAATCAAGGAGTTAGCACGATGAGTAAAAAAATTAAAATTGGCACAAAACCAACCAATAAATCAATTCCTTTAACAGCGGATGCATGGATAGGAAGCCACAAAGGGAGCATGAGTGGAGGTATGAAGCGCCTCACAATTGATATACCAGAAAATTTGCATCGGTTAATTAAGGTAAGTTGTGCAAGTCGTGGAACTAAAATAGCTGATGAGGTACGCGAATTGCTTTCACAAAAATACGGAAAAGTGTAAAAAATGATACGATAATTTCGTTGCTTTGAATGCTTTTTCTAGAGATGATATTGGTTGTTTTTATACGAAGTTAATAATGATAAAAGCGCCCTTCCTTTTTCACGATGGTTGCTTCATTTAAGTTGTTTGTCACAAGGTTCTATATCATCTCATGAAAGAGTTATAAGCTTATGAAAAATTTTCCGCTTCAAACTTTTCTCTATAAATGTGATAATCATCATACTATTTGTGATCTTATATCTCTAGATGAATAGATAAGTTTATTCTTCCATAAAAACTATCTTGATAATGATTTTAAACATCAGGTTTTGTTTATTGTACTTAATACATGCGTCAATAATGTAATTAAGAGTAGCGTTGATTATTTTTTTCTGCTACACAGCAATCCGTTTTATTAAATTATATTCATGTTTATAAAGGGGGGATAAAAATAAGTAAAATTTACTGATATTGGCACGCTATAAGTTATTCCTAATAAACAAAAGAAGTCATTGAGCATATTATAAAAGTATTTCTTATATTTATAGGCTTTTTTAGCATTTCTATTGGCACTTAAAAAGTGCAGGGGGACTTAAAGTTTTCTTTTTTTCCGGTGGTTTAGAAATGATAAGAGCGTAATTAGTGGATTTAAAAGTATATTCTTTCATTTGCAGAGAATTTGCAATGGATATAGGCATGACGAATTTTGGGTAAGATATTCGTGCTGCTTCTCGTTGCCAAGAGATTTTTGAAAAAAATAATTAAAAGCTTTTTGAGAATGTCAAGAGATCAGTATTTTTGCTGAAGTTTTAACACTTCAAATACAAAGAGCAGCCGTGCAGATAATGTTACAAATGCAAGTCTGATAAATGAAAGCGGCTCTCATGATTTGATATGTTTGCGTTGAAAATGTGCGTATTTGCAAAGGAAAATTAGACGCAAGGTCACAATATAGGAGGGGATGTGAACCCAAAGATATTGTTAATAAAATATAAAACAAAGAGAGGGGTTAAATCATGAACAAGATCATTATAACAGCGCTGCTGCTTTGCGTGGGACTTATCGTTTCTGGTTGTGAAAAAACTTATAGCGTAGCAGAGTTTAAGAAAGATAAAAAATTGATGCAAGAATGGGGAAAGAAATGCGATAAAATGGGCCCCTCTGCTTTTGAAACCAAGAATTGTCAAAATGTCATGCAAGCCGATATGGAACTTTTTCAAGAGCATTATAGAAATCTTGCAAAGGAACTTCGTGAAAGTAGCAAAAAGGGGAATGAAACTGAAAAAAAGCAGGACAACAATTAAATCATAAAAAATATATTGATAGCGGTATTTTTCTTTGTACGCGATTTATCATCATAGGTTGGGAAAAATCGCGTACAGAAGTAGATTTTTAAATTTTTGAAAATGCACAATGAACCGAATGTACAATTTTAATCGGGTGCTAAATTGTGTCCTAAACTTTGTAAATTTGAAAAAAGGGGAATTTTATTGATGAATAAAGCCATTATTACAGCATTGCTGGTTTGTACTGGACTTGTCGTTTCTGGTTGTGAAAAAACTTATAGCGTAGCGGAATTTAAGAAGGATCCCAAATTACTCGAGCAATGGGCAATGAAATGCATGATATCAGGGGATTTAGATTCTCAAAATTGTAAAAACGCAGATAAAGCGTATCGTGAAGTTCATGCCCGAGATTGGCCTGGTTCAAGCTTTGTACATGATGACGAGAAAAAAACTGAAGATAAAAAGGAGGGGAATTAAATCATGAATAAAGTTATTATTACAGCATTGCTGGTTTGTACTGGACTTGTTGTTGCTGGGTGTGAAAAAAACTACAGCGTAGCGGAATTTAAGAAAGATAAAACATTACTCGAAGAGTGGGCAAAAAAATGTGAAAAGCTGGATCAATCTTCTATGGAGAAATCTAAAAATTGCCAACATGCCAGACAAGCATATATGGAACTTATGTTCGGCATTAATTAAAAACATACAGTTCAATAAATAAGGAATTGTTTAGTTATTGATTCTATTACGTTTTTTAGGCTCTCTCTAACTTTTAGAGAGTCTTGTTATGGCTGCAAGAATTAGTCGTTTACGATCTGTACTCTTTGTGTAAACGGATGCTATACTGTCATTGTTTGGCCCAAAAGTGCTTCCAATTGTAGATAGTATTGCCTCCCAATGAGTTGTTACGTGTTACTGCTAATTTTTTAATGTTTTGGTTACATGTATTTAAAATATGAGATTAAATCTATATTTGGGGTGTTTTTTTGCCTTTATCACAAATAAATGTTTCATCACACTAAGATCGTTTTTTAGTGTTGCGGCTAATTTCGGAAAAATTGGGAGGAAACATTTGTTTGGAAATTACTTTTCTCTGTTTTATAAAGAGAAAAGCATTCTGAATGGAATTATTATCGTTTCATACTCAAATGTTTTTCTCAAACTATTTTTAAAAAATTGCTTTTGATTTGAGAATATTATAATATTCGTTAAGTTGTGAGGCCGTTTTGCTAGGACGGTTTTGCCGGATGTGTGAGGAATTGAGCGCTCTCCACATCTTTTTATTTTTCTCCTCTCTTTTCTGAGTTTGCAAGGTTTTTCCTTGTTATTTTTTTATCTTAATTGTGTCGTGATATTATCATGTTGAGCGGTGGAGCGCATATAAAACTTTACGTATGAGGTGTTTTTTGTTCTCGAGTGTGTGATGAATGTTTTTCTGAATAACACTTTGATTTATAAAAATAATTTAATTATTTTATACTGAATAAGGATCTCGAATAACGTAAGATTCTCTTATTCCAAATCTGTTCTCGGTTGAATTAATTAAAACCATTTTCTTGCATGGTACAAGCGGGGAGAGACGTGTGGATAAAAACTGTTGAAGAAAGACGTAAAAATGCCTTTTATGAATTATCTCAAGTGCTCAAGGTTTGTTGGCAACATTTGGGGCTGGAAAAGTGTGTGATGCTGCTGGTTTATTCTCTCATAAGGGTAAAGATGGTGTTCAATAGATTATCATAAGCTTCATGAAATATTATCCTTTAGAATTGTGATATGCCCTGAAGGGGGGAACTTACTCAATAAGGAGATAAATTATTTACAGATCGGATCTGATAGAAAATTTTGTTTTTTAAGGTGGGAGTGAAGTTGAGATTCAAGATAGCGTGAAAAGACGGACACTGATGGTTAAAAATGCATATAAAAAGCAGAGTTTATACTCAAATAGTTGCAAGCGATGTTTGAAATTGGGTGTGTGGTTTATCTGTAGAATTAAAACTTTGCTTTGCTCTTATGTGAAATTAAGATGCCCATTTGTACAGATTATAAAAAGCCAAAAGAGTATGCTTAGTATATTTCTATTACGAGAACTAAAATAACAACAAAAGCATTGATGGTGATAATTAAGGTCGAATAAAGCATAGCGGCTTTTACGAGATCAGCCATAAAAACCTCTTTCTGTTCTTTTTGAGGTGATTTTATGAATAACAATATATTACAATCTGTAATATATGCTGATACAACATATTCGGCAAGCTTAAAGTCGCTCCTTTTTTTATAAAAGTTCGAGGATTTGGAGCGCTGTGAAGTGTAAAAAGAAAAGCCTTAAAGGGACTATTGATTGGCTTCGTAGTTTTTGTGTTGCTGAAAACTTTTTTATCCTGTTATGCTATAAAGCACTGTCATTTATAACGGTAATATAAGACATATAAGTTTTCTTGGAACGTTTAAGTATTTTTTAGTGTACGATGAATATTCGTAGGTTTATTTGTTGAGGTTTTCGTTTAAGTGAATCACATGAGTGGAAGTCAAGAGAAGATCGTTTTGACAAAAATTCGGACTGCGTACAGAGCTGATTGAGTTAAGGTCTTGGTCCTTTAAGGTGAGTGGAGGAAGACAAAAAGGTTTTCTAAACGTTTATCTCATGGAAAGATTGGTTAATGCTGCTCTCATGAGGCATGGGTTGCACAAAAGTAAAGAACGCTCCAAACGAAATATACTTATGTTGTATATTAGTATATTTGTATTGCATATTTATTTACTTGTTTTAAAGAAACATCTCTCAACGCACACGACAGACATTTTACGATGATACTCGTAAATGGTATAACGGTAAATGTGAATAGTATAACAGTAAAGCTCTCGTGAAATAATATAAAATTTGAATAATATAAAAATCTATAGAATGCTATCATCTTTATACTTATGAAAGAGCAAGTCACAATCATCGTACGCTTGCTTCCAATGTTTATTATAGTTCTTGGCATTTGCTAAGGTTCATAAGAGGCATTTTTCTTTCAGCGTATTTTATCAACACATCAGGGCGTTGTTTGTGATGTGCAAGCAAGTGATTTTAATTTATTCAACATGGAATAGATTTGAAATGTGATGATTATGAAAGAGAAGAGCTGCATTTAGAAGGTTGAAAACGAGAGAAAGATTGTAACAAAAATTGCACCTTGATTATAAAATGATTGTTTCTCTGTTTCTATACTAGTAGCGCATGTAAAGTCGCGATATTAAGAGCAAACTGTGTTATGGAATGAAATAATCTATAGGAAGATGCTGTGAAAATTCTGAAAATATCAATGGGGGAGCGTTAAGCATTATGCATTGGATAATATTTTGATTTATAATGATAATCTATCGTTATTCAACTTGAATTAGAGCTCTGAATACTGGAAATTTTTTCATTCCAAATCTGTTTTGTGGTGAATTAACAAAAAACATGTCTTTTGCAGTTACAAGCAGGGAGCTCCCATGCGCAGAGAAACTATACAAGAAAGGTATGCTTTTATGAACCATCTCAAGTGTCAAGGGTATCAGAACATAAGGGGTTAGAAAAATATATGATGGTGCTGGCTTGCTTCTTTTATTAAGCGTAAAGATGAAAAGTGCTCAATGGATTTTATACATGTCATGGAAGATTTATCATTATACCATTGATGGGTCGCGGCGCGAAATAGGCTTAGGTGCACTTAAGAGATATTTCTTTAAAACAAGCGTGTGAATATGCGATTGAAGACGTATCGAACTGATTGGCTAAGAAACTCTTGAAAAGGTTCAAAAAATCTTATATAGTCGTTTATTGCAAAGAAAAGCGAATGATAATTTAAAAAAGGAAGATTGATGGCTGTTTAGCTATTTTAAGATGTCTTTTTTATATTGCTGTATGGCTGATCTGTTTAAAAGAGCATTCTTTTTGTGTTTTATGCGAAATACTGCATGTGTGCAGAAAGAGCATGGGAGAGGGGGTGTCCTTTTGAATGGGTGCAAACTGATCTTGTCGGGTGCCATCTTATGGGGTGCCAGAAGGTGTACAAGTTTAAGTGCAGAGAGAGCCATAAGGTTATGGAGGGTAAAGTGCTTCTATCGGTAAAATGCTGAAATTTTTAATGGGCTTACGTCTTTATAGGCTGCGGTTTTTTGTCGGCAGGTAGTTTTGTGGCCGAAGTTCTCGTGAGAGAATTGTTGTTTTCTGTTGAAGACGTACTGGTGATAAAATAGGCAAAAATAAAATCAGCAAGGCGAAATAGACAGAGCAAATATGGAAGTGTCGATATTGCCGTAAGGTTTGAGTTTATAGCGTTTTGATGAATTAGTATAGCCATCAATGATGGTTTTGGAGCAAAGCAAGAAAAATATTTGAAGAGAATGCGTTGAAAGTTGAAGTGGTATACACTTTGAAGGATTGTCGTGCTGTTGTAGCAATGTTCGCATCACGAGCGTGGTTGAGTGTATCAGCATTGAAGAGAACCTGTTTAATCTCCCTCATTTGAAAGTAAGATTGAACAATAGTGTTGAAGGGGAAGTAAAAATGTCTGTAGTGCAATATGGTGATGATAGTTTTGCAGCAAAAGCAAAAGTTCTTGATAATAATCTTATTGATCGTGATTGGGCGATGACGAAATTTGTTGCTGCTGTTAAAGGATTAGCTCAAGTTGTTGATTATGAAAGCAATATGCTAGAGAGCAGTGGTGTTCCAGATTACGAAGAAATAAATTTATGTAAAATACGTGGTTTGCGTGATCTTAATAAATCCATGAGTGATGTGAAGCGCTACATGAATCAAGATATTGAGCATGAGGTTGAAAGTTTGTTGTCTGATTTGCAAGAAAAATTACAGCGTAATAGTGAATTACTTCAAACGCATTTAAATGCAGTTAATGATCTTTCTCGGGTTGTGCAACTATCTGGACGCGTAAAAGAAACAGAGGAATGATTCAAATCTGATTAATGTTGACTGTTCTAAGTGATGACAATGATTAGGTAGGGCAGTTGATTTGGATAAATAGTGCGTTTAGTGAGTAGAGTTGTTTTAAGCGCATTTTTGTATTTAAATTATTATCCTGATGTACTGTAAAATGCTGTTCTTAAAACAGTTTCTTTTAAGGTGTCGTGATGTGAACCACATGCTTTGGGAAACTGACTGAAAGAGAACTCAGAGAAGGCGGATTATTTACAGAAAATTGTTTGCAGACTAAGTCTGTAGGGAGCTTCATCTTTAGTTTAGGGAGGCGATCAAGGGGGTATTTAGACCAGCCTGTGCTGCCTTAAAAGCAGCTTCCTTGGGAATGTGGTAATGTAAGGTTTATACATTGAGTCTTTTGCATGCATTTAGCAGACCTAGCGGCGACTTACTCTCCCGTGCCTGAAGGCAAAGTACCATCAGCGCTGGAGCGTTTCACGGCCGAGTTCGAGATAGGATCGGGTGCGTTTACTCCGCCATAACCACCAAATCAGCAAAAAGCATGAATGATGATGAAGAGTATGTGATGAATATTGCCTATAAGCTTCATGGAGCACTGTCCTTTGAAGTGTGGTGATATGAAGCGGTTAGTTGCTGAAATCTGCATGTTTGAGACAAAGATTAAGGCGGTTTAATATTTTCTTCTGCTGTTTTTAGTTTTTGTATGCCAGATTGGAGAGAGCATCCAGATTTGAGTGGATATATTGCGTATATCTTTGTTGGCGTAATATTTGAAATGGGGCGGCAATCTCATTGGGAAAGAATAAAGGGGTAGAAATCAGCTTCCCTCTGTCCCGCCCGCCATCCTTTAATTTAGCTTTATGTCTTTCAAAAGTATCTAAAGCACTATCTGTTAAATAATGAAGATTACGTATTGTTTCACGCTTTTTTTATTGTGTTTTTTACTGGGGGCACGTCCTTCATGCACGACAAAATACTCAAAATAGAATGGATTTGTTATTCCTAATTCACGGCCTTGTTTTAAAGAGATATCTAAGCTTTCAAGTCTATTTCGTGATGGTGGTTGTGGGGCGCAACGACATCTTTGATGCAACGGCGCTTGTGAATGGTATAATAAGAAAGTCCCCATGGAAATAATATAAAATCTATAGGGCGCGACCATCTTTATGCTTAATAAAAGAGCAAGTTGATATTGTTATATTTTTCAACACTGTCATATTCTTTGTTTGATCCCAATGTTGCTACAGCCCTTGGCACTTGAGATAGTTCATTAGAGGCATTTTTAATCCTTTCTTAATAGTTTTTTATCCACAAGGCTCTTCCCCCTTGTCACTTGCAAGAGATATGGTTTTGGTTGTTTCAACCTAGAACAGGTCTAAAATGAAAGAATCTTACGATATTCTGGATTCTCATTTAACATGCACAACAATTAATTGTCTTTATAAATCAATTTCTTGTCTTATGATGGAGTTGCTGTAGCATTGAGATTTTAGAGGAAAAACATGCCTTTAAGAATTTATAACAGATACTAAGTCTTTATAGTAGGTATATTAAATGCACATCATCTAAAATAAATGGAGTGTCCACAGCGAAGAAGGGGCTGACTTTTTTAAAAATCTGCATGAATGCTTATTCTGTTGTGCTGTAAAAACATCATCGCTTGAGTGTGGTGATATAAGACATAAAACTTTATGCATGGGGTGTTTTGATGAGAGAATGTTATGGTATTTAGTTTTTTATTCAATATGTAAAAGAAATATTATAAGTCAAAATCTTCTGTGATGTGATAATGATTTTTGAGAATTTTAAAAAATATATAAATTTAAATAAAAAAGCAGCACTTTGTGCTGCCCTTTTATTTAAGTTAAAATTAACTTCTGCTTTAGAAACGATAACGTATTCCGCCAGACAAATTGGTGCCAGATACACCGGCTTTTTGCAGTTTTTGCCGATAGCTGATATCGGCGTTTAGTACGATATTTTGAGAAAGATATGCATTCACCCCCATACCTCCCTCAATTGAAGAGCCGGTAGGATCAACATGAAAGGTATCAGAAATTTTTATTGTTTTACCATCACCAAAAGCTCTGATAATATTCATTTTACCATAGAAAGAAACAGCCTTGTTTTCTTCAACAGCCATTATTGTTTTTGTTAAACGTCCACCAAAACGGATCAACCATTGACGCGGATTGCCCATATCTACTTTTAAGCCATCGGCATCTGAAAAAATATCAAACATGAGATTTTGATAAATGAATTGAGCTTGTGGTTCAAAGACCAGCCCTTTTGTATTGGTTGCTAATTTCTGACCAATGGTTGCAGATATATTAAGCATCTCGGTACCATCCAATTTTGCGGCATTCCCAACAAGAGCCGTGGTAATATTTCCTTTTAAGGTTCCGTAAGAAAGAAGTGTGTTTAGATATATACCATTGCTATGTTGGATGCTGCTGTAAGCGGCAAGAGACCATTTATCAAGAGTTGTCTTTTCAGAATCTTGCATCTCTTTTGGCGTAAAGGCAAGTTTTCCGTATGTTCCTAAAAGACCAAAATGTGTGCTTATGTCTTTGCCTTCCAAGGCGGCTAATATGACACCTATTTGTAAAGCAGTATAGTTTACATCAGCACCATAGCCATAATGTAATGGATCGCGGTTGGAAGATAAGGTGACTTTCTCGCCATAGGAAGAGAAAAAGATACCATTTTTTTTATTGTCTTTTGCCCCAAATACTGTTGTGCGCATATTATCTAACAACGCGTTTTGATTGTTTACATCAGTAAATCCAGCAGAAAACAAAGTATTAGATATGGTTAAATAGTTTGCTACCTGTGGTAAAAGGGCTCGAACCTTTTTATCCTTATCAATGTAGGCATTCTGTAAGCGAAAATCCCAGAAATTACTGTTTTTACCAAAAAGATTTTGGCTCTCATGAGATGTTCCAGGTTTATAGCCTGTAAGTACATACTTATAAGGTTGTTTCCCTATTGTCATATAGTTTCCTGCTAACGTGAAGGAATTTTCATTTGCTTGTCCGGAAACTTGAATGATTGAAATCCCATGTGTCCCTAAAGGAAGTGAAGCCATCTTCTCTTCCCAAACAGCAGAGCTATCGGTTTGGAGATTGATGTGAACAACAGTACTTCCTGAGACATCACCATTAATCACAATGCGATCAGTTTGTTGTTCCGTGATAGGAGAATGTTTATCCCATTGAGTGTTTACATAAATCTCTGCAAGACCCGCTGTACTATAAATCGCTGCTGTGTGAGTTGTTTCGTCTTCTTGCGAAAGATTAGGTCCTATAAACAGAGTTTGATAATGTCCCTCCATTGGCTTGTCAAACATAATGACACTGTCTGTAAGGTGCAATTCAGAAAGATTAGAGTATGATTTATCATCAACACCAAACTGTTTATAGTCATTTAAAATATTATCATTATTTATGGCATTTTTATTCGCCTTTAAAAGCCATTTCGTCCCCTCTTTTAGATCAAAAACTGTTCTGTTATCTTTAGAAGTTCTTACCCGACCTTCTAAAGAAGAGTGGTTTGCAACGAATATAATGGTGTTTGTGGAGGAACTTTCGTTCTTGATATTTTTTAATAAAATATCGGCATGAATTTCTGAATTTTTAAGGTTGACTTCCCCGTTTACGCCTGTTCCATAAAGGCTGATACCGCTACCATGTTCAACGAAAAGCTTTGTATTCTCTAGGGTCACTTTATTAGGAATAGCTTGTTCTTGAGCGATATTGTTATTCCTTTCAGCATTGTGTGTATATCCTTTTCTAGGGGGATAGTATTGATTATTGCGGAAAATAATACCGTCTGCTTCATAATTTCCCGTGACGTGTACGTTTGAATCCTTAAGTTTGATTGTGCCCTTCATGTTTACCAAACCAGCTGTTTCTGCTGTTGCAGTAATACCTGTAGCATCAATTTCTCCACCATCTGATACGCTTAGTGCAACAAAACGCGCATCAACTGTTCCCCCTATCATGTTGACTTTTGAATTATTTCCATCTGCATGTACAGCAAAACCATTGTCTTGAATTTTTTTGTTATGTAGCGTTATGGTCTTACCGTTTGTAGCCTCAACTCCAGAGTTTATATTCTCAATTTGTGTAGACTTTTCAAGTTGTTTTATTGGTGATATTGGTTTTTCTAGCTCTGATTTTTCAGATACTTTTTGTGCAGAGGCAGATCGCACGGGCGCTGGTTTTATAGATTTTGGCGGTACCGGTAATGCTGGTTGTCCAGTTTCTACTCTTAAAGATATTGGCTGTGCGCGTTCTGGTTCTTTAGGCGTTGGCGATAGCTCTGTTGTTAGTCTTGTAGCTTCCGTGCTTGTAGGTTCTGACTGTGAGGATACAGCAGAATTTTCGGGCGTTTTTTTTCTGGAAGAGTTTGTAGAAGAGGATGGCGCCCCTGAACGTCTTCTAGATTTTGCTTCCATTCCTGTCGTTGAAGCTGTTCCTATCGCTGAAGATTGTGTAATAGTGTCTTGTGTGGCTGTAGGGGTAGATTGTACATCTTCTGTATTTTCTTCAAGTTGTGTTTTTGGAGGTAGAGTGCTCGTGGAAGTAGGCGTTGTAGATTCACTCCCTGTAGGAGAAGAGCTTCTGGTCGTTCTTGTAGACCTAGATGTTGAAGGTGGATACGAAGATGATGCATTTGAATAGGGATTAGAAGTTCTGGATGCACCTATTTGATGAGTGGGTTGCAGAGAAGAGAGAGCTATCGTAGGTTGTGTATTCGTATCATGAAGAGCATTAGACAAGCTGGTGGAAGAACAAAACAGAACTCCAGAAACTGTGTATAGTAAAAAACTTTTTTTCATATGGATGTATTCCTAAATGTTTCCCCTCTCTTAATAAAAGATAAAACCTTGGCCTCATTATGTTTATTTTGTAAGAGACAAAACGAAACATAATGAGAGCACGTTATATTTCAAGATAGGAATATAAGTATTTTTAAAAGTGATAGCGCATTCCAGCGGAAATATTTATTGCAGATATGCCATCTTTTTTGAGTTTATGTTGATAGCTGAGATCACTATGAAGCTCGATATTTTGCGATAAGTGCGCCTGAATACCAAAACCACCTTCAACTAAAGATTCCATAGCAGCAAACGGAAAGTTTTCACTAAAAGTTTTGATCATGTTCAGTTTGCCGTAGAAGGAAAGGGCATGGCCTTTGTTTTGTGTCAAACGTCCACCAATACGGAGCAACCATTGATGAGGTTTGCTTATGTCTATTTTAGAGTTATCGCCATCTGATTTAGAGTTATCGCCATCTGATTTAGAGTTATCGTCATCTGAGAAAGAGCTCCTATCTGATAAAGAACCAAGCATGAGACGTTGATAAACAAGTTGTGCTTGCGGTTCTAGGATTACACCTTCCAAACTGGTTGATAGTTTTTGACCAACAGTTGCAGCGGCTCCTAATGTTTTACTATTCTTCACTTTTGAGGTAGGTTTTATGAGAGCTGTGGCGTTATTTTCTTTGAAAATTCCATAAGAGAGAAATGCATTTGCATAGATGCCACTGTCATGCTGAATATTTCCATATGCGGTGAGTGACCATTTATCAAACATATTTTTTTGAAAACTCTCCTTGTTTTTAGGAGTAAAAGATAATTTCCCATATGTTCCGAAAAGACCAAAGTTGCTGCTGATATTTTCATCTTTTAGCGCTATTAATGTTGCTCCTGCTTGCAATGCAGCATAGCGAATATCTGCTTGGACACCATCTTGTTCTTCTTGAACCTTGGAAGAAAACGTGCTCTTATTGCCATAAGAGGATAAGAAAACGCTTCTTTCTAGATGATCTTTGGGTTCAAACATTGTTATTTGCATATTGTCTAACAAAATATTTTGATTGTTGACATCACTAAACCCAACAGCAAACATCGCGATAGGCATGACTAAAGAGCTTTCTTCTTGTGGTGTAAGAATTGTTCTTTTTGCTGTCCCATCAAGAGAAGTAGAAGTTGCAGTTGCTTTATCATCATCATCTGTAAGTTTAGAGGTGCTCTCTGTAGCCGCGGTAGCGATATTTCCAACCTTTGGGAGCAAATTCATATGCGCTTTTTCGGATGGAAGAGTCGTTTTCGATGCTGAGGAAGTGGTGTTCGTTTTATGATCAATATCAGATTGCGAATTTTCATTTATTTTAGGCTGTCTCATTCCATGATCTGTTCTTGTGAATGAATTGTCCTTTGAATTATCCTTGTGTTGGGCAGCAACATGAGCGGGTGGTAATTTATCACTAGAGCGTCTTTGTCTTGTACTGGAGACAATAAGAGGTTGTTTATTCTCTTCAGATGAAGGAGAGGTTATATCTCCTTTTCTCTCCACGTTGGTTATTCCATCGGTGTTCAAAGTCTCTAATACCGCTTTGCGTACAGTATTGGAAAGTTCCTTGTTGTGTTCTTGTAATGCACTATCCACTTGTGCTGCTTTATGTAATATTTCTGCTTTATTTTGCAGTTCAGACCAATTGCGATTGTCTTGGCTCACCCATTGTTGGAGTGCTTCATTAACACGCTGTTGGTTATCAGCATCAAGGATTGCTGCTGCTTTTGCGGCATCAGAAAGTGCTTTCTCATAGCCACGTGATAAATTCTCTGCTTTTATCAACCTGTTTTGACGTAATTGATCAAGCTGCGCATTGGCTTGTAGCATGTGTTGCATATCTTTATGGTGTTTGTTTGCCATGGCTTGGGTACGTGTATTATCCATTTCACGTTTCACCACGTTCATATGTGCGCCAGAGCCATAACGACTTGCACCTGCAAAAGAGTTGTTAATCGTATCTCTTACACGATCCATATGATTTTCAAGTGCTTGGTTGAAGTGCGCATTATTTTGCATCATGGCGCCAGAGGCTATCTTCTCAAGATTTTTTTCTGCTTGTGTTGGTGTGCTTATTGAATCAATGGCATGGCGTGTTTGGTGGCTTAGACCAGAGGCGGTGCTGGTAGATGTGAAATTAAAAGAAGAAAAAAATAAAGCACAAGCGGCTGTACATAACAAAAGATTCTTATGCATAGAGATGTTCCTTAAGATATTTTCTTTGTTTTGCTAAAAATGAACCACTTTTTGACACATTGCGTTTTTTTGTAATGTAGCAAAATATAAGCAGCACTGTTTTCATCTCAGGCTGCTTATGTGTCAAATAGAGAGCTAAGATTTCTAAAAGCGATAACGCATTCCACCGGAAAAATTAATTCCAGAGAACCCAGCTTTTTGAAGTTTATGTTGGTAATTAACGTCAGCATGAAGTGCGATATTTTTAGAAAGCTGCGCGTTAATGCCAAGCCCACCTTCAAGGGAAGAGCCCATAGAATCGAGATGGAAAGATTCCATAACATCGATAGTGCGCTTCTCACCAAAAGCTTTGATGACATTCAATTTACCATAAAAAGAAAGAATATGATCTTTTTCAATGGGAAGCCTTGTTTTTATCAAACGCCCTCCAATACGGACCAACCATTGATGAGGGGGCTTTATATTAACTTGGAAGCCATCAATATCTGAAAGAGTGCCAAAGGCAATATGTTGATAAATAAGTTGTGCTTGTGGTTCAAAGGATACCCCTTCAACACCAGTTGCTAGTTTTTGTCCAACGGTAGCTGATATATTTAATGTATTCGTATTGTTTAATTCTGTAGTGTTGCCGATAAGGGCTGTTGTAATATGTCCGTTTAAAATGCCGTAAGAGAAAAGTGCATTAACATAGAAACCATTGTCATGGTGGAGGTTCCCATAGGCCGTAAAGGACCATTTATCCAGTATGCTTTTGTCAGAACCTTCCATGTCCTTTGGCGTAAAAGCGAGCTTTCCATATGTGCCTAAAAGACCAAGATTCGCGGTTATATTTTGATTTTCTAACGTTGTTAATGTCATGCCTGCTTGTATAGCAGTATAGTGAACATTAGCACCATAACCATATTCCAATGGACTACGGCTGGAAGATAACGTCATCTTGTTGCCATAAGTCGATAAAAATATCCCTTGCTGTTTATGACCATCTAATCCAAAAACTGTTGAGTGCATATTATCTAACAGTGTATTTTGATTGTTTATATCAGCCAAGCCAGAGGAGAATATTGCATTATGCATAACCAAATAGCTTGCCATTTGAGGAACAAGAGCTTTGATTTTTCCTTCATCATCAAGAGTCGCATTTTGTAGACGGAAATCCCAAAACTCTTCACTTTCTTGCAAGAGACTTTGCTGTTTGTCAGCTTTTCCATGGCTGGATGTTGGTCCATAGCCATTTAATACATATTTATAGGGCAATCCATCCATTGTAGTGTAGCCATTTGCCAGCGTGAAGGCGGTTTCTTCTGCTTTTCCAGACACTTGAATAAGTGAGAGACCACGCGTGTTCAAAGGAATTGAATCTTCATCATCATCGAATGGTTCTGCACATTTTGAAAGATTGTTGAAATAGATCGTTGTGGTGCCTGAGACATCACCATGAACGAGAACACGGTCAGTTTTTTGTTGTTCTTTTATAAGACCATTACTCCATTCGGTATTAAAGTAAATCCTTGCGTTGCCCAATGCATTGTAAACCATTGTTGCATCGGAGCTTCTGTTTTGCTCTGATTTCGCAACTTCAGCTGTTGGCTGTTTTCCCACATGCAAGGTTTGATACTGATTGTCTGCTAGTTTATGCGGCGCCTTAAATATAATAGAGCTATTATTAAGGTTCAATACTGAGACAATAGATTGTGCACGTTGTTTAATATCAGTGAGCAAGTATCCTTTAGAGCTGTCAAACTCTTTGTCTACTTCAAATTGACTAATCTTTAGGGACCATTTGCTGTTATTGTTGAGAGTAAAAATCGTTGTATTTTGAGGGAAAGTCTTTGCTCGTCCTTCTATAATCGAATTGTCAGCGCTTAATATAAAAGTGCGAGGATCGATATCTTTAGAGTTTTCTGGGATTTTATTTTTTAATAATATATCAGAACGAATTTCTGAACTTTTAAGTTCTACCTCAGCAACAGATTTTGCATAATCTGGTCCTAGAATACCAATACCATTTTCAACAAGAAGTTTTGTGTTGGTAAGAATTGCTTTATTGATAACTTTTTCACCCTCTTTTACTTGGGAACTCGAGATGTAATCGAAAAGAATACCGCGACTTTTGTGATGTCCAGAAACATTTATGATTGAATCTTCAATATGAATGATGCCGTTTGAAATTTCTAAACCACGAGAATCTGATTTTCCTACAGTTTTTTTAGCATGAATACGTCCACCTGTTGTTGCGGTAAATAAATTTGAATCCGAACGCATTGTTGAATTTGTAATGGTGATAAAGGCTTTGTCATCAGCAACCACTGTTGTATATGTGCCGCGGATAAAAACGTTATTAAAAGTCTTTTCTTCTCCTGCTTTATCCGCACGAGCCATAATCATGGTGGGAGCCGATGTGTTTGCATAAGTTGAACCGAAATGAGAAAAAATCAAAGTTCCAGCAATTGTACATAACAAAAAATTTTTCTTATAAATATATTTCTTACACATAGATATGCCTTTAGTATTTGGTATGCTTTGATGCTTACTTCATTCCCCTGATGGCGCAAGTACCCAGACAGCTTCTATATCATTATGTTTTTATTGTAAACAACAAAACGAAATATTGTGTCGTGTTCTTTATCGTTAAAAAAATGATTTTAGAAGAGCTTTTAAAATAAAAATTGCAGTTAGAAACTATGAATTGCAGAAAAGCTAGATTGATAAGTATTCCGTTTAAAAGTGTTAAGAAACAAAATATTTTGCAAGAATGTTGATTGCTTAAGGCTGTTGTTATGGAAACTCTACAAAGTTTTTGGAGAAGCTGTTGTTGTGCGCTTACAAAAAGCTTTTAATTGATTTTCTTACACAGATAAGTATTCATTACGTGTTTTATAATACAAAAAATTTTATTAAAAGCATTTGATTTTTATAAATCAAAAAGGCAGTTCTCTTGAGAATTCAGTATTCATTTAGAGATAACAGATTTTATTACAGTTGGTATGAGTGAGATTAATTGGCTCAAGAAAGGTGGTAGAAAGAATAGTTGTTGACGGTTCTTTCCGATAGATTGTAAAAAAGGCAGCACATTTGCACTGCCTTTTATTAAAATGAATAGACTATAAATTGTTTTTTTCTTTTTCTTAAAACTGATAGCGTATTCCGCCTGAAAAGCTTGCTCCAGATATACCAGTTTTTTGAAGCTTATGTTGGTAGTTAACATCAGCATGAAGGGCGATATTTTGTGACAATTGTGCATTTACACCAAGTCCACCTTCAACAGACACTCCCATAGAATCAAGGTGGAATGGTTCACCAATCTGTATCGTACCATTGTTAGAAAAAGCTTTAACAATATTCAATTTACCAGAGAAAGAAAGAATACCGCCGTTTTCAATAGAAAGCTTCGTTTGCGTTAAGCGCCCACCAAAACGCACTAACCATTGATGAGGATTTCCCATATCCACATCAAAGCCATCGACATCTGAGAGTGTGCCAAGCATGAGACGTTGATAAACAAGTTGTGCTTGTGGTTCAATGACCAATCCTTTCCTACTGGTTTCGAATTTTTGTCCAATAGTTGCCGATGCACTGAATGTATCAGCATTTTTCAATTCTGTAGTCTTTCCTATGAGAGCTGTGGTGATATCTCCCTTGAGCATTCCATAGGAGAAGAGTGCATGGATGTATATCCCATTATTATGGCGCAGCCCACTATATGCAGCAATTGACCATTTATTGAGTGTACTCTTGTCAGCTCCTTCCATGTCTTTTGGGGTGAAAGCTAATTTCCCATATGTCCCCAAAAGACCAAAATTGGTGGTCATGTTTTGATCTTCTAGAGCTGCTAATGTAATGCCTGCCTGTAAAGCTGCATAGTGAATATCGGCACCATAGCCATATTGTAATGGTGTACGGTGAGAGGATAATGTCATCTTATTGCCATAAGTCGAGAAGAAGACTCCTTTGTTTTTATGATCTTTTGTTTCAAAGGTGTTTTCCTGCATCGAGTTTAGTAAAATATTTTGATTATTTACATCAGCCAGTCCCGCTGAGAATAGTGCGTTAGGCATGGACAAATAGCTTGCCACTTGAGGAACAAGGGCTCTGATCTTTCCTTCATCATCGAGAGTCGCGTTTTGCAAGCGAAAATCCCAGAAATTCTGATTTTTTTCCAAGATGTTTTGTGCGTTGTTTGCTTGTCCAAGGGATGATGAACCGGTATTTTGCGCTTCTTTCTCTTTTGGTGAAACGCCTTCAATCATTTTTCCGGATATTGTGTAGATTGTGTAGTCTTTGAGGGTATTTTCTTTTGATTCTTGTGATATTCCGCTAAAACGACTTTGTGTGCTATCGGCTATCCCATGGCTGGATGTTGGACCATAGGCTTTGAGTATATATTTATAGGGCAAGCCCCCCATTGTGGTGTAGCCATGTGCAAGTTTGAAGGAATCTTCATTTGCATTTCCAGAAACTTGAATGAGTGAAAGACCACGCATATTCGGGGAAACAGAATCTTCAGCTTTTAATATCTCACCTTTCGCAAGGTTCTTGATATGGACTGTTGTGCTGCCTGATACATCACCATGAATAAGAAGACGATCAGCTTTTTGCTGTTCTTTTGCTAGACCATCACTCCATTCAATATTAAAATAAATCTTTGCATTGCCCGTGGCATTGTAAACTGTACTGTAAGTACTTTCTATATCGGGGATTGTACTTCCCTCAGGTCTACGAACCTCAGCTGTTCGCCCTACAGACAAGGTATGATAATGATCTTTTTCCCGCCCTTGCGGTACCTTAAATATGATAGAACTATTATTAAGATTCAGTACTGAAACGGTAGAAAGGGCTCGTTGTTTAATATCACTGAGCTCATAGTTAAACGCATTAAAGTCAGTATCGACTTCCTCTTGAGAGGTCTTTAAGTACCATTTACTCTTGTTATTCAGAGTCAAAACCGTTGTATTGACTTTTAAAGTTCTTGCTCGTCCCTCTATTGTTGAATTATCAGCGGTTAATGCTAAAGTTACAGGAAGAGTATCGTTGTCATAATATTTACGTTTTGTTTTATTTCTCAATAATACGTCAGATCGAATTTCTGAGTCTTTAAGTTGAACTTCAACAACAGCTTTTGAGCAGTAGGGACCAAGGATACCGGTACCGTTTTTCACAAGAAGTTTTGTATTGCTAAGAACAACCTTATTGACAACTTTTTCTCCATTTTTTAAAGAGCGATCTTTTGTTTCATAAAAAACGATACCACCGGCACCTCCTCGTTGGACGGTTATGGTTGAATCTTCAACGTTGATTGTACCATTCTTTGTTTCTAAACCTTTGTACACTGTATTTGCTTCAATTTCTTTAGCATGAATGCGTCCACCTGTTGATACAGAAAGTGCAGACATTTCCGTGTGTATTGTTGATTTTACAATTGTGATAGCTGCTTTATCATGCGCTAATATTCCAGGTCCTTTATCACGGACAAGAACATTATTAAAAGTCTTCTCTTCTCCCTTATTTAATTCAATCTTCCCCAAAATTGCAGGAGTTTCAGGAGCCGATGTGTTTGCATAAGTTGAACCGAAATGAGAAAAAATCAAAGTTCCAGCAATTGTACATAACAAAAAATTTTTCTTATAAATATATTTCTTACACATAGATATGCCTTTAGTATTTGGTATGCTTTGATGCTTACTTCATTCCCCTGATGGCGCAAGTACCCAAACAGCTTCTATATCATTATGTTTTTATTGTAAATAACAAAACGAATTATATTGGTGGTCTACTCTATGATTTGAAGTTTTGCTTTAGAAAAACTTTTTTCATGATCATAAAAAGTCGAGAAAAGTGGATTTCATAAAACCTAGCTTGGTTAAGCTTATGCTAAAAGCACTATGAAGTATGATATTTAAAAATTGTCTATTAAAGATAATCGCTATAAAAGCTCTATAGCGTTGAGATGTATTATTTGATGCACTAACCAAAACGATCAGCAAATTTTCTCTGCTATAAGAAGAAGAGATGAGGGGGCTATTCACAGGCTTTCTTTAAAGAGGCTAAGGGTACCAAAGTCCATTTTTCTAAGGCAGCACCATCCATTTCGCGGCGGCGGCCCGTGAAGGGTATAACGCTAAAGCTATAGAGTCCCATCATCTTTACGCTTACGAAGGAGCAAGCCGATACCTTTACGCTTAATAAAAGAGCAAGCCCATCGCACTTTGCTAGCTCTCAATGTTTATGACAAGCTCTTGACACTTGAGGCGGTTCATGAGAAGAATTTTTAGGTTTTTCTTATATAACTTTGCTTCACACGCCAGCCCCGCTTGTAACGTGCAAGTGAATGATTTTGATTAGTTCAACATGGAACAGATTTTAAATGAGAGAAATTTACGATATTCAAGATTTTAATTCAATAGGAATAACGCTAAATTATGATTATAAATCAATATTTTGAATATTCAATTTAAAACATCTTTTATTGATACAAAAAGAACTTTATTGAGTTATTTCATTTTATAAATGAAAAAATTAGCTTTCTTGAGCATTTTTGTATATGAAAGATAAAGCGCTTGTTGTTAGATTTTCTTTTCATGCATTAATTTTCTCAAAACTGTTTGTTTAGAAGAACAAGCAATGGAAGTGTAAATAAATCTTTATAGATAGCGACAACACATCGTAAAGAAAGAATTTATTTTATTGCTATAATAGGTTGTAAATAACAAAAAAATACAGTCCGTTTTTTTGTTAATAGTAAACGGATTAATATGCTTATTTTTTTATAATTTTATATTAAAATTGGTAGCGTATTCTATCAGAAAAACTTGTCTCGGCTACACGTCTTTTAAAAATTTTTTGATAGTTTACATCAATATAGAGAGTTAAATTGTGAGATAATTGTGTATTGTGCTAAACGCACCTTTAACGGCAGAATCTATCGGATTAAGATAAAAATGAATACCAATCTGTTTAGTATCATCAATATCAAAGTTTTTTAAGGAAGTTCACTTTCTCATATAAGGATGGGGTATGATCTTCTACGCTTCTAACAATAGTTTTTGTTAGATACCTACCTATCCGGACTAACTGGGGAGGCTGTCTGATTTAATTTTAAGATCATCAATATGTTAAAAGGCATTAAAAATCAATTCCTTAGTACACAAATTATGTTTGTGCTTCAAAAGGTTAGTTCTCTGATGATTTTTTGCAAATTTTTGACAAATGATTGTTGAGGCAATTAACATTTTTACAGCATAATTTTAATAGTATTTTTTTTATAGAAGTTTTAGAGATATTTGCTGGCCAGATATCATAAGGGAAGAGTGTAGCCATATGAAAACACTATTATGCTCTGTTATGTTGTAGCTATAATTGATGATTTATCCGGTATGCTTTTTTTGCATTTTCTATATCCTTTGGAGTGAATGAGAGTGGCTGTAGGTTCCTATCTATTTCAAATGTGCAGTGGTTAACTTTTCATTTTTCTAATATCATCTTTGCTTGGATAGCTCCATGGGGCATATTAGCACCATATCTACCTTCAAAGAGGAGCATAATCAAACGGTAGAGTTTCTGTACTTCCATAAGTGAAAAAGCAAGAAATCTTCTATTTTTTAAGATTTATTCTTAATGCTGTTATCTTTATATTATCTAAAAATACACTTTGCTTAGCTTTATGGGCAAATTCGATGATAAATAGCTGCGCAACCCATGTGAAGAGGAGGAAAAGCGTATTTAAGTGGAAAAGAAAACACTTCAGGAAAAAATGGATTTCATGTACGAAAAGGCTGCATAACTTTGTGACATATTCTAGATAAAAATACCTGATCTTTTATCTTGATAAAAATGGTATAATGTAATGATTTATAATGATAATTTATCGTTACTTTCATTGCGTTAGAGTTCTGAATAACGTAAGATTCTCTCATTTTAAACCTGTTTGTCTTAAATCAAGAAAAACCATTCTCTTGCACACCACAAGCGGGGCTGGCGTGTGGGTAAAAAATGTATAAGAAAGGTCTAAAATGGCTCTTATGAATCGTCTCAAGAGCTAAGGTCTTTAGCAACACCCACGAGCTGGAAAATATAATGATGGTGCCGGCTTGCTCCTTCACAAACGTAAAGATGGGGGTGCTCAATGCTTTATCGTTATACCATTCATGGGCGCTGTTGCTAAATGGACTTGGGTGCTTTGAGAGATGTCTCTTTAAAACAAGCTCGTGAATTGGCAACTGGGTGGCGTGCTGTTTTACGTGAGGGGCGTGCCCCCATTAAAGAACGTGAGAAACGAAAACGTGAGGCAATGCGTAATCTCCATTACTTAAAAGACATTGCCTTAGATGCTTTTGAAAGTTGTAAAGCTGAATTAAAAAATGATGGAGATGGAAACTGTTTTCACCTTTAAAACTCCATATTCTCCTCAAATTAGGCTGTCTGTCTATTTCAGAGATTACACAAACAGAAATAGGCAATACCCTCGCTCCCATCTGTCATACAAAAGCTGGAGCTGCTAATACAGTACTGATGCGTCTCAAGCTTTGTTTTAAACATGCCGCGGCGTTGGGCGTGGATGTTGATTTTACAGGTAGTAGAAAAAGCAAGGGCTCTCTTAAGGAGGGATAGTGTAGTGTTATTAGGATTTATAAAGCGAAAAGGCAGCATATTGTGGCTGCCTTTTTTGTTAATGCATAGAAAAGAAATACGCTGTTTTGACAGTTTTGTTTTAAAACTGATAGCGTATGCCACCTGAAAAGCTTGCACCACTTATACCAGTTTTTTGAAGCTTTTGTTGATAACTTACATCACCATGAAGGGAGAAATTGTGAGACAGTTGTGCACTAATGCCAACGCCGCCTTCAATTGCAGGTCCCATAGGATCAAGGTCAAAGTTTCTGCCAATCTGGATGGTACCATTATCACCAAAGGTTTTGATCAAGTTTACTTTTCCATAGAAAGACATAGGACGGTTGTTTTCAGTGGAAATGGTTTTTGTCAAACGTCCACCAACACGGATCAACCATTGAGAAGGATTTTTCATATCAACGGTAAAATTATCAGCATCTTCAATGGTATTAAACATCAAATGTTGATAGGCAATTTGTGCTTGTGGCTCGAAGGTTAAGCCTTCCATTCCAGTTGCAAACTCTTTGCCAACAGTGGTGGAGATACTCAACATTTTGGCGTTTTTCAATTTTGCGGTATTTCCTCTGATGGCATTGCCGATATCTCCTTTTATTATCCCATAGGATAGCAGTGTATCCATATAGAAACCATTGTTATGCTGTACGCTGCCATAAGCTGTTAGTGACCATTTATCCAATGTGCTCTTACTTGCATCATCCATATCCTTTGGAGTGAAAGACAGCCGCCCATAGGTGCCTACAAGACCGAAATGTGTTGTGGTATTTTGCCCTTCAATTGCTGCTAATGTGACACCGGCTTGGAGAGCAGCATAGCGGATATCAGCACCATAACCATATTTGAGAGGTCCGCGTTCAGAAGATAAGGTTCCTGTGTTTCCGTAAGTATAGAGGAAGAAACCGGTTTGTTTTTCTTCTTCTTTTCCTAAGACAGATGTTCTGATATTGGCTAAAAGTGCATTTTGTTTAGCCATATCGGTTAATCCACTATAGAAGAGAGCATTTGGCATGACCAAATAACTTGCTGTTTGTGGTACAGGGGCAACGGTAGGGATATTTGTTTCAGGATCAGGATTTGAACCAGAATTGGAGTCAAGCAGTTCGGGTTGCAAACGGAAATCCCAGAAATTTTCATTCTTTTCATCAAAGAGGTTTTGTGCAATATCGGCGTTGCCTTGGCTTGAGTCTGGTCCATAGGCACGTAGTGTATACATATCTGGTAAGCCACCTCTTGTGGTATAGCCATTTACCAGTTTGAAAGAGTTTTCCTCTGCTTTTCCAGAAACTTGAATAAGTGAAAGACCCCGGACATTGGCAGCAGCAGAGGTATTTGCTTCGATATTGTTCTCTTCTAAGCGCCCCGTGACATAAACTGATGTGTTGCCAGAGACATCCCCATGGATCAAAAGCCTATCGGTTTTTTGGTCATTTATTGCAGCACCATCACTCCAAGCCGTGTTGAAGTAAATCTTTGCATCTCCCGTTGCATTGTAGACTTCTTGCGTGTCTGGTTTACCAGAACCTATATGCAATGTTTGGTAATGATCTTCTGTTGGTCCATTGTAATGATCTTCTGTTGGTCCATTAAAGATAATGGAGCTGTTATCGAGATTAAGCGTGGAAATATCAGAACGAGATCTTTGAGCGATATCAAGGAGATTGCCATCATCATCTTTTTCGTTTTTGCTAATTTTCAACGTCCATGTTGTATTGTTTTTTAGATCAAAGTGCACATTTCTGTCTTTAGCAATATTTGCTCTGCCCTCTAAAATAGACTGATCTGCGCTTAATGTGAAGGTGCCGTTGGAGATCGTTTTAACCTCTTTACCATCCCACAAATCTTTATCTTTCCATGATGTTTTGTCCCAAAAAATACCATCTCCTAATAATACGTCAGCATGGACTTCTGATTTTTTAAGATTGACTGTGCCGATTGATGGAGCAGTAGCATCTTCGATGCTTTTTTCAACAACAGTTCTAACGAAAATTCCTGTACCATTTTCAGCATGAAGCTCTGCATTGGTCAGATTGATCTCATTACTATGATATTTTTGTGGATCATGCGAGCTATTCGGATTATTATCGGAGAAAGTTGCGAATTGTAAACCGGCAACTTCTGCTGTGGCAGAAACATCTGTCAGATCAATATGTCCGCCATTTATTACAACCAGTGCAGCCATTTTTGCTTCTATTGTATTTTTCTTCCCCTTCTGAGGAGTATCGGATTGGGTATCTAGGCTTTTAGAATTAGTATCAATAGCACGATTGCTCGTTTTAATTGTGCTACCTTCAATGACAAAAAGACCAACATCAACATTTTGAATGGTTGTTTTGCCATTGAATTCAACTATACTATCGGCATCCCAAATGTTTACACCAACGGTTGCTGCTTCGGACTCACCACCGGTTATTGTTAAATCTCCGCTAATGATTTGACTTCCACCGTCTGCATAAAAACCTTCATCGACATTTTGAATGGTTGTTTTGCCGGTTAACTGAATTTCACTACCAGAATCCTCTGTCCGTACACCAGTGCTTATTTTGCCGAGATTTTCATTAATTGCTTTACCACCGACTACTGTTAAATTTTCGCTGGTAATTTTGCCACCATTTATTGCTCTAAGACCCTTCAAAATATTATTAATCGTTGCCGTTCCATGCAATTCAATTCTGCTATCAGGACCAAGTGCAAGTGCACCGGTTCCCGCGTCATTCGTTGTTAAAGCTATATCCGTGACATCAATCTGTCCACCATTTCGTGCCTCAAGCCCATGTGTGAATTTTTCAATGGTTGTTTTTCCATTTAGTTCGATCTTGCTGTTAGGCAGGTCAACTCCTACACCAGTGCTTTCTTCTTTTGCTCCAGAACCGATGAGTGTTAAATTTTCGCTGGTGATTTTACCACCATCAAATGCTCCAAGACCGTTCAAAGCATTGTTAATCTTTGTATTGCCTTTTAATTCAACTATGCTATCAGAACCAAGTGCAAGTGCACCGTTTCCGAAGTTATCGGTTGTTAGAGTAACATCCGTAATTTCAATACGTCCACCATTTTTTGTAAGTAATGCGTTTTCATGTCCATTCAAACTTCCTCCTATGACAGCCCCTCCTTTCATTGTGATCTTGGATTCTATACCATCTGCATGGAGTCCAGTACCATTAGGTGATGCGACTGTAACATTGTTGTTTAAAGTAATGATGCTGCCATTTTGAGCAGATATTGCTGTATTTTTTGCACGAAATGATCCTCCAGAGATTGTTATTGTCGAGTGATCATCTGCAGATATGCCTGTTAGTGCTTGAGTAACGGTTACATTGTTCAAGGTTACTGTGCTGTTTTTAGCACTTATTCCTAAGGATAGTGAACTGTTATCGTTTTCACTCGATATTACCACGTCTTCCAGCTTGTTTTTTTTACTCTTACTGTCAGAAAAGGAAGCACCAGTGCTAGATAAAAAGCCAGATGAGGAGGCCTCCATTCCAGAATATGTAATTGTTCCCTTAGTCATTTGAAGTGTAGCACCGTCTTTGGCTTCAAGGCCTAAGAAAATACCAGAACCAGTGCCTTTAATGGTTGTGCCATCCAGTAACTCAATCGCACTGTTAGCACCTTCTGCTGTTACAGCATAGACGGTTTGGTTTGTGCCTTGGTTTATATCTTTATTCGTAACAATGGTTAAATGTTTTCCAATGATTTTGCCACCGTCTTTTGCGTGAATAGTTTCGTAGGTTTTATCGGATACTTCTTGTTGTTTTCCCCCAGAAACTACGAGGGTTTCAGCATGTGCACTGAACTGGATGTTGAACAGGATGATAGCGGCTGCAGCTGTGCATGATAAAAGGGATGTTTTATACACTAGTATTCTCCTTATGATAGCCCCCAAATATTCATTTCCCCGCGAACTTCATAAGAAGAAGTGAAAATGGATAGTTGTTATTAATTTCAGTAATTGTCTTTATTTGGTAAGACATTTTTGGTTTTTTGTCAAAATTAAAAAATAATTGATATTAATTATGTCTAATACAAAATGTATTTATAATTGATTTTATTTAAAGAATTATAATTTTGAATATTATTATTCAGAGAAATATTGTGAGATACTGATATAGTGGTACCATAACATCTTTTACCTGATGGTAGATGACGCAAATTGGGGTTATGAGGGAACAAAAAAGGATGTAGAAGAAGCTAGTAAAAAAGCTAACTTACTTGGGCTTAAAGTGGGCTTTCATCTTTCAACACAGTGGTATTAATTTATTTCTAATAGACTTCTCTTTTTTTCAAAGTAGGAAGTACTCTTCATTCACTGGGGATAGAAGTGCTCTGTTGCGTTTGTTGTGTCTTGTCTTGGGGATTTTCGTAAAGAACTAAGTATAAAGAGGGAAGGGTGCTTTAAAAGGAAAAAGGATGACTTTAATGTACAAAAAAGGCAGTATATTGTGCTGCCCTTTTTGTTAAATTGAATAGAATGAATAGGCTATTTTTACAGCCTTGATTTAAAACTGATAGCGTATGCCACCTGAAAAGCTTGCACCACTTATACCAGTTTTCTGAAGCTTTTGTCGATAGCTTACATCAGCGTAAAGAGAGAAATTGTGAGACAGTTGTGCATTGATGCCAACGCCGCCCTCAATTGCTGTTCCCATGGGATCAAGGTCAAAATCTCTGCCAATCTGGATGGTACCATCATCACCAAAGGTTTTGATCAAGTTTGCTTTTCCATAGAAGGAAATGGCAGGACCATTTTCAGTGGTCATAATGGTTTTGGTTAAACGTCCACCAACACGGATCAACCATTGAGAAGGATTGTTCATATCAATTTTTAAATTATCAGCATCTTCAATGGTATCAAACATCAAATGTTGATAAGCAAGTTGTATTTGGGGCTCGAAGGTTAAACCTTCCATTCCGGTAGAAAATTGTTTGCCAACGGTGGTGGAAATACTCAACATCTTTACATTGTTCAATTTCGCGGTTTTACCAATGATAGCATTGGTGATATCGCCCTTTATTATCCCATAGGATAAAAGCGTATCGATATAGAAACCACTGTCATGTTGTACACTACCATAGGCAGTGAGAGACCATTTATCTAGGGTGCTTTTACTTGCATCCTGCATCTCTTTTGGAGTGAAAGACAGCTGCCCATAGGTACCTATAAGACCGAAATGTGTCGTGGTATTTTGTCCTTCTAATGCCGCTAATGTGACACCGGCTTGGAGAGCAGCATAGCGAATATCAGCACCATAACCATATTTAAGGGGACCGCGTTTCGAGGATAAGGTTCCTGTACCCCCATAGGTAGAGAGGAAGAAACTGTTTTTTAGATTTTTCTGCTCTCCCAAGACTGTTGTTCTCATATTGGCTAAAAGTGCATTTTGCTTGGCCATATCGGCCAATCCAGTATAAAAGAGGGCATTTGGCATAACCAAATAGCTTGCCATTTGTGGTACAACTGCTCTTACTTTTGAATCGGGGTCAAGAAATTCAGGCTGCAAGCGGAAGTCCCAGAAATCTTTATCCTTTTCATCGAATAAGTTTTGGTTAGCATTGGCCTTGCCATAACTTGATACTGGTCCATAGGAAGTTAGCGTATATTTATAAGGAGTTCCTCCTATGGTGGTATAGCCATTTTTCAATTTAAAGGAGTCTTCTTTTGCTTCTCCAGAAACTTGAATAAGTGAAAGTCCACCTATATTTGAAGGAGGAGAAGCATTTTCTACACTCTCTTTATCCCCTGAAACACTTTTGACATAAACTGTTGTGGTGCCTGCTACATCACCGTGAATGAGAAGCCTATCGGTTTTTTGTGCATCTATTGCAACACCATCACTCCATATAGCGTTGAAATGAATTTCTGCCTCACCAAAGGCATTATAGACTGCTAGAATGGTTGGTATTCCAGATCCTACATGCAATGTATGATAATGATCTTCTACCGGTCCATTAAAAACAATAGAACTATCATTAAGATTGAGCACAGAAATATCAGAACGTGACCTTTGAGCAATAGCAAGCAGTTTTCCATCATCATCGGTTTCTTTTGTACTGGTTTTCAATATCCATGTTGTCTTGTTTGTCAAATCAAAGCGTACGGTTCTGTTTTCTGCAATTTTTGCTCTTCCCTTTAATACCGAGTGATTAGCATTTAGTGTAAAAGCAAAATTATTTTCTTTAGTTGAAGCTTTTGCTGCTAATAAAATATCGGCACTGATTTCTGAATTTTTGAGATTGGCTATACCGATTGATTGGTCTGCGTTAATTCCAATACTATTTTCAGTGCGAATCTTTGTATTTGTCAAGTTGATTTCTAAGGCGTTATCGTCCTCGGATTTATCAAATGTTATGCCACTGTTTTCTGCTGTTGCAGAAACATTTGTTACATCAATATATCCGCTATTTTTTACAACAAATGCTGATCCTTTTGCTGCTACGGTCCCTCCATTCATTTTAATCGTGCCACCGTTTTCTGCATAAAGTCCGATGAAAGTATTGCTAATCGCTGTATTTCCATGCAATTCAATTAAGCTGTAAGGATTGCTGGCAGCTGCACCGTATCCGTTGCCATCCATTGTTGTTAGAGCAACGTCTGTGACCTTAATATGTCCACCGTTCATTGCAAACAATGCCATGGTTTTCGCAGTTACTGTTCCACCAGTCATTATGATTGTGCCACTATTTTCTGCATCAAGTCCGGTTACAGCATTATCAATAGTTGTCTTCCCATACAATTCAATTAAGCTATTAGGATCGGTGGTAGCTGCACCGTATCCGTTACCATACATCGTTGTTAGAGCAACATCTGTGACCTTAATATGCCCACCGTTTTTTGCAAACACTGCCATGTTTGCAGCGGTTACAGTTCCTCCCGTCATTGTGATTGCACCACTATTTTCTGCATTAAGCCCGATGAAAGCATTATTAATTGTTGTCTTTCCATGCAATTCGATCAAGCTATCAGGATCGGTGGTCGCTGCGCCATAGTTACCATTTATTGTTGTTAGAGCAACATCTGTGACTTTAATATGCCCACCGCTTTTTGCAAGCAATGCCATGTTTGCAGCGGTTACAGTTCCTCCCGTCATTGTGATTGCACCACTGTTTTCTGCATTGAGCCCGATGAAAGCATTATTAATCGTTGTCTTTCCATCCAATTCAATCAAGCTTTCAGGATCGGAGGTAGCTGCTCCGTATCCGTTACCATACATCGTTGTTAGAGCAACATCTGTGAGCTTAATATGTCCCCCGCTTTTTGCAAGCAATGCCATGTTTGTTGCGGTTACAGTTCCACCTGCCATTGTGATAGTACCACTATTTTCTGTATAAAGTCCGATGAAAGCATTATTAATCGTTGTCTTTCCATCCAATTCAATCAAGCTTTCAGGATCGGAGGTAGCTGCTCCGTATCCGTTACCATACATCGTTGTTAGAGCAACATCTGTGAGCTTAATATGTCCCCCGCTTTTTGCAAGCAATGCCATGTTTGTTGCGGTTACAGTTCCACCTGCCATTGTGATAGTACCACTATTTTCTGTATTAAGCCCGATGAAAGCATTATCAATTATTGTCTTTCCATATAATTCAATCAAGCTGTCAGGATCAGTGGTAGCTGCACCGTATCCGTTGCCATCCATTGTTGTTAGAGCAACATCTGTGACCTTAATATGTCCACCGTTTGCTGCAAACAGTGCCATGTTTGTTGCGGTTACAGTTCCATCCGCCATTGTGATAGTACCACTATTTTCGGTATAAAGTCCGATGAAAGCATTATTAATTGTTGTCTTTCCATGCAATTCAATCAAGCTGTTAGGATCGCTTGTCGCGGCACCGTATCCGTTGCCATCCATTGTTGTTAGAGCAACATCTGTGACCTTAATATGTCCACCGCTTTTTGTAAGTACTGCCGCGCTTTTCCCAGTTACAGTTCCACCCGCCATTGAGATAGTACCACTATTTTCTGTATAAAGTCCGATGAGAGCATTATTAATTGTTGTCTTCCCATCCAATTCAATTAAGCTTTCAGGATCGGTGGAAGCTGCACCGTATCCGTTTCCGTCCATCGTTGTTAGAGCAACATCTGTGATCTTAATATATCCACCGTTCATGGTAAACAATGCTGCGCTTTTTGCAGTTACAGCTCCTCCCGTCATTATGATAACACCACTGTTTTCCGCATCAAGTCCATTTATAGCATTAGTAATCGTTGTCTCTCCATCCAATTCAATAAAGCTGTAAGGATCGGTGGAAGCTGCACCGTATCCGTTTCCGTCCATCGTTGTTAGAGCAACATCTGTGACCTTAATATATCCACCTTTTTGTGCAAATAATGCTCTATTTCCCGCAGTCACTGTCCCTCCCATCATTATGATTGTAGAGAATAAACCGTCTGCATAGAGTCCATCACCATCAGATGATGTAACTTGAACGCTGCCTTCTTTACTATTGGCTAAAGTAATGAAGCTGCCGTTCATTACGTATAGCCCTGTGTGTTCTCCATCAAATGCTCCTCCTAATATCGTTACTTGTGAACCATCTTCTGCCGATATGCTGGTGTCTGCTTGCGTAATGGTTACATTTTCTAAAGTGAGATGACTTCCGGCAAAGGCCGTTATTCCTGTGTATAAAAACTCTTCTTTTTCATTTTCTAATTCACTTTCCCATCCAGGGTCTAATTCATTGTCCGATGTTTTCACACTTTCTAGCTTGTCTTGATCACTTATGCTGGTATTTGCATAAGTAATGGTTACATTTTCTAATTTGTTTTTATCGCTTTTACTCTCATTGAAGAACGCACCAGTTTCAAAAGCCGTAATGGTTCCTCCAGTCATTGTGATTGTGCTACCGTTTGTTGCATAAAGCCCAATTACAGCGTCATTAATTACCGTATTTCCGTGTAGTTCAATTGTGCTGTCAACATCATTAGCTATTGCACCGATTCCGGTGCCATCTTTTTTTAAAGTAACATCTGTGACGTCAATATGTCCGCCATTTTCTGCAAGTAATGCTGTATTTTCTCCAGTGACTGATCCTCCTATCATTGTGATTGTGGATTGTGCACCATTTGCATAGAGTCCGTCACCATGAGATGATGTAACTTGAACACTGCCTTTTTTATTATCGGCTAATTCACTATAGGTTAAAGTAATAGCGCTGCCTTCCGTAGCAGATATTCCTTTGAGTTCTCCATCAAATTCTCCTCCTAAAATCGTTACTTCAGAATGATCATTTGCAAATATACTGGTGTTTGCTTGCGTAACTGTTACGTTTTCTAAAGTAACTTTGCTTTTGTTGTCGGCATTTATTCCCTTGTCCATGAAGTGGCCATCTTTACCGCTTGATATTGTTACACCTTCCAGCTTATTTTTATCATTCATACTGTTTTCGAAGAAAGCGCCAATTTCAGAAACCGTAATAATGCCTCCAGTCATTTTGATTGTAGCACCATCTTTTGCATTAAGACCAAGACGAATGTCAAAATCAGTTCCTTTAATGGCTGTGTCTTGCAGTAATGTAATCGCACTGCCAAGACCGTCAGCTGTTACAGCATAAATATCCGTGTCTTTATTCCCAACCACAGTTAAATGTGTGCCGGTGATTTTCCCGTTGTCTTTCGCATTAATAATCTCATACGTTGTGTTAGATACTTCTTTTTTCTCGCCGGAAACTTCAAGAGTTTCAGCATATACATTGAGATGGGTGTTGAATAGCATGACAGCTATGACAGCTGTGCAGCATAAAAGGGATTTTTTACACATCAAGATTTTCCTAACTTATAAGAGCCACACACTCTTCCCCCGCTTATAAGAAGGATATCAAATGGATGGATATTTTAGAGATGGAACGTGAATAGGATATTTTTATTTTTTTGTAAAGTATAAATTAACTTATACATTTAGCATATAATGTATTATATTTAAATTCATTTAGTATTAAATGAATACATTATGTTAATATTATGTAAGTATTATAAGTTTTTCTATTCAAGATATGTGTTATGTTTGCATAAAACTTGTTGCTTATGCTTAAAGAAAAGAAATAGGCAAGAAAATTTCAAAAAACTGTATACTTGAGCCTGATAGGGATCTCTTCCAACATCATGAAACCAAAGATGATACCATAGCTTTCATGTTTTTCTTTAACACGGTTACGATAAAATAGCGCTCATTGATTTTTCAATCGACTTTTAGTTTTTTCAAGGGATATTTTTACTAGTTAAAAGCGCGATATTTTATTGTCTTGAGTTTTTTAACTAATTTTCTTAAAGAAAAATGTTGGCGGTGTGTATTGGTAGAAAAGAATAGGGGAGAGATAAAAAGGCAGCATATTGTGCTGCCCTTTTGTTAAATTGAATAGAATGAATAGGCTATTTTTACAGCCTTGATTTAAAATTGATAGCGCATGCCACCTGAAAAGCTTGCTCCAGAGATACCAGTTTTTTGAAGCTTTTGCTGATAGCTTACATCACCATGAAGGGAGAAATTGTGGGAGAGTTGTGCATTGATGCCAACGCCGCCTTCAATTGCAGGTCCCATAGGATCAAGGTCAAAATCTCTGCCAATCTGGATGGTACCATTATCACCAAAGGTTTTGATCAAGTTTACTTTTCCATAGAAAGACATTGGACGGTTGTTTTCAGTGGAAATAGTTTTTGTCAAACGTCCACCAACACGGATCAACCATTGAGAAGGATTTTTCATATCAAC